>JBGQIG010000324.1:0-3749 GCA_041498365.1 Terriglobia bacterium
AGATAGCCCAGCAGGATACCCAGCCGGAGGCGCCGATCGGAGTGGCCAGCCCAGCGCGCGAAGAATAGAGGCCCAACTACGGCGCCGATTCCGCGTGCTCCCAGCAGCATGCTCATGCCCAGCATGGCGCCCCGCTGCGGATCGATTCCGCGCAGGTGGACATGGAAATATTGGTGTCCCATGACGGTGAACAGCACCCAGCTGGGACCGATCATGAGCTCGCCAGCTTTAGCAAACATCGCGGCCAGTAACCGGCGATCTTTGCGGACGTAGCGCACGCCTTCTACAACAGGAGAAAAGTCCAGCGCGTCGCGAACCCGCAGTGGCGCCGCCGATCGCGCATGGGGTTCCTCAAAACTCATTCGGCGAATGAGTATTGCCGACGCGAGAAATGAGAGCGCGTTGAGCACGAACACGGCATCACGCCCCAGCAGGGCGGCCACCAGTCCGCCGACGGACGCTCCGATCAGCAAGTTCACCGACCACGTGGCCGAGGACAAAGTGTTGGCCAGGAGTACGTCTTCCCGGGGAGCGATGTTCGGAATCACCGAGGTGCGGGCTGGCTCGAAGAACGCGGCCATCAGGGTTTCCAGCAGCAGGAGTGGATAGACCATCCACACCGTGGCGCGGGAGCGGACCAGCAGCATGGCAAAGACGATGACCATCCGCGCCAGATCGGCGACGATCATGACTTGTTTGCGGCGCACGCGATCGTTGATGACACCGGCAGCGGGGCCAATGAGAGTCTGGGGAAGCACCTGCAGCACCAGTGCCAGCGCCACCGAACTGGCCCGGCCGGTCAATTGCAGCAACAGACTGTAAATAGCCAGGGTGTAGAACCAGTCGCCCAGCTCGCTCACGATCTGCGCCAGCCAGAGACGGCGGAAGTTGTGGTTGTGGCGCAGCAGTCGCAGATACGCGGACAGCGAGATGGAGGTGGCAGCGCGCTCGGGTTGCGGATCCATGCTGGTCGTTGGCCTTTGGTCGTTGGTCGTTGGCCCTTGATCTCCGGTCTTGGATTGCCAACTCACTTGCGTGAATTTGGCAAACGACAAACGACTATAATCTACCCATGCTTGATGAAAACGACTTTCGCAAGCGGGCGGATGCTGCGCTCGAGTCTTTGAAGAAGGCGCTGATGGAGGCCGAGGAGTCTTCTGACATCGAAGTGGAAGACCAGGCGGGCGCGCTGCACGTTGCTTTCGAGGACCACAGCAAGTTCGTGATCTCTCCCAATGCTCCCGTCCGGCAAATCTGGATCTCGGCGCTGGCCACCAGTTTCAAGCTGGACTGGTCGGAGGCGGAGCAGGATTTTGTGTTGTCCAAGACCGGAGAAAGACTCAAGGTTCTGGTAGCGCGATTGATCAATCAGCAGTTGGGAGAAGAGTTGGTCACGCTGGCCTAGGACGCGGTTTAGCGGGCTGCGACGATTCGTCGCGAACACGAGCAAAAGAGGCTGTGTCACAAGGGTTCTTTCGCCCCTTCGGGGCTCGGTTACGTTCCACTTGTACAGCCGGGGCGGGCGCCCTGGGCTGTATTCTGGCGCCGCTTCGCGGGTATGCGGGGGCTAACGCGGCACTAAAGCGCCGCTCTTCCACGGGGCGGCTCACTTCGAATACAGGCGGCAGCATTGCGGATGCGATCATCAGCATTTCGCATACGGGTGGCAGCATTTCTTACACGAGGGGCAGCATTTCGTACGCGGGCGGCAGCATGTCGTATACGGAGCCGCGTATCCGGGAGAGTATTCCCCGCAGCTTGCTACGTGCTCGACAGCTTCTGCTTCAGGTGGGCGGCGATTTGCCTGCCGTGGAACCTTCCGTTTTCGATGAAGATCTCGTTTGTCCTCGATCCCGCCACGATCACTCCCGCCACGTAAATCCCAGGTACATTGCTTTCGAGGGTTTCCGGATCGCATACCGGACGGTATTGCTCGGTGGAGAGCTCGATACCCATGGAGCGCAGGAAATCGTAATCTGGGTGGTAGCCGGTCATGGCGAAGACAAAATCGTTTTTCAGGCGCACAGGGCCGTCGGGTGTGTCGAGACTTACAAAATCGACGTCGATCTCCTGCACTGTGCTGCGGAAATAGGCGGTGATTTCGCCGTTCTTGATGCGGTTCTCAATGTCGGGCAGGATCCAGTACTTGACGTGATTGTGTAATTTTGGTCCGCGATGTGCCAGAGTAACGCGCGCGCCGTGCCGCCAGAGGTCAAGTGCGGCGATGGCAGCGGAGTTCTTGCCTCCGATCACCAGCACATCCGTGTCGAAAAAAGGATGCGGTTCGCGATAGTAATGAAAGACTTTGGAGAGATCTTCTCCGGGAATGCCGATTGGGTTAGACAAATCGTAATATCCGGTCGAAACAATCAGCTTGCGGGTGCGGTAGTCATAGATGCGGCCCAGGCTATCGGTCGCGGTGATTTGAAAATCACCGTCACTCCCAGTCACGGTTTTTACCCAGTGGTACTGCCGAATATCGAGATGATAGTGCTCAGCTACCTTGCGGTAGTATTCGAGTGCTTCTTCCCGGGTGGGCTTCTGGTGGGCGGTGCTGAAGGGAATGTCACCGATTTCCAGCAGCTCCGGGGTGGTGAAGAACGACATGTTGGCGGGATAGTGATAGATGGAATTGACCACGCAGCCCTTGTCGATAGCCATGGTCTTGAAGCCGGCGCGCTGAGCTTCAATGGCGCAGGCAAGGCCAGTGGGGCCGGCGCCGATCACGACCACGTCGGCGCGTGTGTCGGATTCGCCCTTGAGCTGGGCGCGGGGAAGCGTGTCAGGAATCTGCAGAGTCACGCCGGAAATCTCTTTGGTCGCCAAATTTGTCTCTGCCGAAGAAACGTCGACGCCCTCGTGCGTGGCACAAACGAAGATCTGGGTTATTTTGAAGTTTACGATTCTAACATGCGGGCTGAGGTGAATCCCGGCCATCGCGACCAGCCCTGCGGCCCTTACAGTTAAAGACTTTAACCGCAAAGGACGCAAAGTCAACGCAAAGGACGCAAAGCAAGCCAACGGTGCCCGCGTTATAATGCCGGGTTGCTTTCATCCCCACGCACTCATTGGTAGGACCAGATGGCAGCGTCCGCGAAACCGAAGACTCGCATTGAATCCGACAGCATGGGACAGATCGAAGTCCCGTCTAACGTCTACTGGGGCGCGCAGACGCAGCGTTCGCTGCTCCACTTCAATATTGGGCGCGACACCATGCCGCCGGAGCTGATCCGTGCCTTCGGTATCCTCAAAAAAGCATGCGCGCTGGTGAACCAGGACCTGGGCAAGCTTGCTCCAGAAAAGACCAAGCTCATCGTCCAGGCAGCCGATGAGGTCATCGCGGGCAAGCTCAACGACCAGTTTCCCCTGCGCATCTGGCAGACCGGTAGCGGCACGCAGACCAACATGAACGTCAACGAGGTCATCTCAAACCGCGCCATTGAGCTCGCGGGCGGCGAGTTGGGATCGAAGAAGCCGATTCATCCCAACGATGATGTCAACATGTCGCAGTCGTCCAACGACACGTTTCCCGCGGCCATGCACATCGCAGCCGCGGAACGAGTAAAGAACACTCTGATTCCTGCGATCCGCAGGGTTCACAAAGCGATCGCCGCAAAGGCGGAGGAGTTCAAGGACGTAGTAAAAATCGGCCGTACTCACCTGCAGGATGCCGTGCCACTCACGTTCGGGCAGGAATTCGGGGGCTGGGCCAGCCTGCTGGAGCGCGACATCAAGCGCCTGGAGCAGGC
>JBGQIG010000325.1:0-3738 GCA_041498365.1 Terriglobia bacterium
CCAGTTCTTGGGCTACCAGCGAAACTTTTACGATCTGCGGCGGTCGCTTCCCAACGGGCGGCGGGAGATCCGCTGGATCGCGGACGATGTCCACGGCGGTCTGAATCGGAGCCTGCTCCGGCGCTTGTGCTCGGACCTCTTCGGGTGGCACTGCTGCATGAGAAGTGTCATGCTGCGATGGTTTTTCCGGCCCAGCAGATGAAGCTTGTCCAAAAGCAACTGGTGTGCCAACCAGCACTGCCAGTGCAAATGCCCACAGTAGAGGACGCTTGTGTATGCGATCTCTCGTGTTTGTCATGGCCAGTGTGTCCTCTCCCCTGCGTCTTGCCGGTCCCATAAAGCGACGATGCCATTGTGCAATGCGGTCTTTTCGACCGCCGTCACAAGAGTCACTAGTATGGACCTGGATCGGGCCGCTCCAAGAACTGAAAAGCCGCAGTTTCTGCCACGCGCTGATGTTCAAGTAGCAAGCTCAGTCCGGAAGTTCTTGTGTAAGCAATAGTGGTATCCCCACCACCAAAGGCTGGTTGCATGCATGACTGGGTTGCAAGACAAACGTGCCCAGAATGTTGGTTGCGAAGACGGTGAGCCCGGCCAATTCGATTAGCGCCGAAACCGGAAGCACGGACCAAGCCCAGGCCGCGTAACCCTGGTAGGCGAGCACTTCGCAGGAAACCCGCAACGTGCAACCAATCGTCAACAGAAACAGGCCCGCGAACATGAGTCTCGGGCTCCAGAGCAAACGCATCCCGGCAAACGCGGGCAGAATCCGCTGCCCAACCGACAAGACCATCACCGCAATGAATCCCACGGTCAGCGCATGGCGTGACGCACCCCAGATCCCTCCGGAGGTATCCCAGCTCGCCGCCGCGACTCCGAGCAACGCTGCGACGAGAAGCCAGCCATACGCCATGCGGACGAACAAGGGAAAAGTCCGGTGCACGCCTTTGATTTTTGCTGGCTGTTCACTGCGTTCAAACACCCTGATCGCCGCTATCGATAGTCCTGCCCCGGCGACGAAAATCCACGTCGCCATCCAAAGATAGCCGGCAACGGCCATAACAACGCCGGTGGAGTTGACCAGAACCGCGCCGAGCAACAAACGCGGACGCAACGGCTTCAATCCAAGAAATACGCGCATCCACTTGGCACTGAATCCCCACACAAATGGCACCAGGAACCCCCAACCCATAAGGGCCAGGTAGCGCTGGTCGTACCCGTGCGGAAATGCGGGACTGGCGCCGCGGAAGGAAACGTAAAAGCTCCCCGCCACGTTCGCCACCACCACCAGGAGAAAACCCACAGTCGCGCTCATGACGACCCACACCCAGGGATCGAGTGCGCTCTTACCGGTGGCTTGGGGGCGATGCTGCGAAACCACGCCGAAGAAAATCAAAAAGGCGGCTAACTCCAAAATACTCGACAGCGGAACCAGCACCCGCCAGTCCCACAGATACACCGTCACGGCCCAGCGGACCGCCACGCCCGTAGTCCAAAGTGCCCAGCAAATCCAAGCCGCGCGGATGGCTTGCTTCGCCGTGCCGCGCAGCTTTGGGATCGAGTAAAAACCGATGCCCAGAAGGAAACTCCCGATCCAGCCAAACACCTGCGCGTGACCGTGCGCCTGCAGCCACGCCGGTGAAATCAGGCCGGCACTCGTCCTCCCGCTGATTTGCATTAGATTCCACACGCCCAGAAGCGTCCCCGGGAACAACATAAAGAGCAGCCCCGTCGTGATGTACGTCATCAGCAGCCGGGAAAGCGCCAGCTCACGCGTTCGGGCCATGTTGAATATTTCTTCGGCCGTATTCGCCGGGCGCGACTCCTTTGCGGCCGGTCCATCAATTGTTCGCGTTGTTGTCTCCATGCTGCGCCCTCGATTCAAGATATTGCAGTTTCTAACTCTACGGCGCGTGGGAAGAGGATACTGTTCTCGAGGTGTACGTGTGTGTGCATATCCGCCTCGAACTTCTCGAGTGACCGGTAAAGTTCGCGGTAGCTTTCGCAGGCCTCCGCTGGCGCGTGATATTCCGCGCTTAGTTTCCGCATCGCGCGCAGCGCCTCGCCCGCTGACTCATGTTCTTGCATCATCATGTGCACCGGGTTGCGCACCGTTTGAAAGAACGGCGGCTCCAGCGTGCCATTTCCATTCGCCGAGCGTTCCAGCACTTCGATGTACGGAAAAAGGATTTGCTCCTCTTTCTGCATGTGCGAATACATCTCCTGCCCCACACCGATGAATCGCTCCTAGATCCCGGCAAGTTCCGGATGGTTTTGTCCGTGTTTCGCCTTGACCCTCTCCAGCAGGGCGCGAACGCGCGGGATCACGTCGCGCACGTACCGGTGATGCTTCTCCCGGATGTGTTGCGTCAAATCACTCAGAGAAGCAGAGGCCCAGTTCGCTTCGTCAGGTCCCACCTGCTTGGTGTTCTCCTGCAGGCGCTTCAGAATTTCCTCTGAAGATACATTGGTATGCATGCAGACATCGTGCAAGGACTTCTCGCCCCCGCAGCAGTAGTCGACTCCCGCATCCTCCAACACTCTTTTTGCGCGCGGATTTGCTGTCGCAATTTCTTTCACTCTTGTCGTGCCGGTGAAACTCACGGATACCTCCCTAACAAGGCTAGTGTGGAGGGAGGTAAAGTATCGGGCAGTGACTAAAGTCACTCCGGCAAAGAAGGCCGTTCTATTAGGAAATTCATTCGGGAGAGGTCAACTCGCGCTTCAACCCCGCGAGATCTTTCACCACCAGCTTGCGCCCTTCCACTTCCAGAAACCCCTCGGCCTGCAGCCTGCTTAGATTCCGGGATATTAACTCCCGAACTGTGCCAAGCTCCGCCGCAAAGTCTTGATGGCTCTTGGTCAATTCCAGCTGTATTCCATCTTTCGAAGGCGCGCCGTCAGCTTCCGCAAGTTGCAGGATTAAAGCGATCAGCCGCTGGCGCACCGTCGTGAAAGATAGCTCCTCAATGATTCCGACTAGGCGGCGCAGCCGCGATCCAACCACCGCGATTACTTTCAACGCCACATCGGGGTGCTCCCGGCAAAAATTCTGGAAGTCTTTGCGAGAGATGAAGACCAGTTCCGAATCCTCCGATGCCGATGCCGCAGCCGGATAGTTGCCACCGTCGAACACCGGAAGCTCGGCAAACGAGCTGCCAGGACCCTCGATTGCCAACACCTGTTCCCGGCCTGCCAAAGACAACTTGAAAATGCGGATCTTGCCCGACGCTACGAGGTACAGTCCCGTGCAGGAGTCACCTTCGGCGAAAAGTAGTTCGCCCCGCTGCAGGCGCCTCTTGCTCACTCGGCCGGCCAACGCATGAATTTCATTCTCGGTAAGACTCGCGAAGAGCGGGGTCTTACGCAGTACCGTCTCGGCGTTTTCTTTCATATCCCCGGTCCGTTCACTGGCGGGTCGTTGTTTGATTTTCTCTAGCGCAAGCATTCAGCTTCCAGAGCGCTATGAGAAAACTGTTGTTATGTTTCCCCGCGGCACTGCTCAACGGCGTTGGCTGGCGCCGCGGGACTCGTGATTACGTTTTGCTTGGCGGGCGTCAGTTGCGAATTGTTCTTCCTGCCTATTCTATAACCCCGCGATCACCTCAATTTCCACCAGCGCATCCTTTGGCAGCCGCGATACCTGCACGGTCGAGCGTGCCGGCGGGGCCAACGTAAAATACTTGCCGTACACCTCGTTCATGGCCGCAAATTCGTTCATGTCCTTCAGAAAAACCG
>JBGQIG010000326.1:0-3714 GCA_041498365.1 Terriglobia bacterium
ATCCCCAACCCATCGCTCTGGCCTCCACCTGGAATCCGGAACTGGTCCACGATGTCTTTTCCGCGACGGCTGCAGAAGTGCGCGCGCGCGGCGCCCAACAGTGTCTGACGCCGGTCCTCGACCTGGCTCGCGACCCCCGCTGGGGCCGAACCGAAGAGACTTACGGAGAGGATCCCTACCTTGTGTCCAGGATTGGAGTGGCCGCGGTTCAAGGCTTCCAGGGCACCGGACCATTCATCGACAAGACGCACGTGATGGCGACCCTCAAACACTTCGCAGTACACGGACAACCCGAAGGTGGAACCAATGTGGCTCCAGGCAACTATTCCGCACGCGTCATCCGGGAATACTTCCTGAAGCCGTTCGAAGCGGCGGTGAAAGAGGGCGACGCGCACAGCGTGATGGCGTCATACAACGAGATCGATGGCATTCCTTCGCACAGCAACCGACATTTGCTGACCGACATTCTTCGCCAGGAGTGGGGCTTCCATGGAGTGTTGGTCTCCGACTACTTCGGGATTTCCGATCTGCGCACGCTTCATCATGTTGCGGCCACAGACGCGGACGCTGCCAAGATGGCCCTTGAGGCAGGTGTGGATGTTGAACTGCCGGCCGCCGACACCTTCCGCAGCCTGGTGGAGCAAGTGAAACTCGGCCGCATCGCCGAGGCCACCGTTGATCAGGCAGCGACGCGCGTATTGCGGGAAAAGTTTCTGACCGGACTATTCGACGATCCTTATGTTGACGCCGACTACGCGGAGAAAATCACCAACAGCCCCGAGAATCAGCAACTCGCTCTGAAAGCGGCGCATGAAGCGATCATCCTGCTCAAGAACAAAGGCGACCTGCTGCCGCTGGACAAGGCAAAGTACAAGCGGATTGCCGTAATCGGCCCGAATGCTGCCGACCTGCATCTGGGTGGATACAGCAACAAGCCCGGACGCGGAACCAGTGTTCTGCAAGGCATTCGGGACAAGGTTGGCAGCAACTCCGAAGTGCTTTACTCCCTGGGCTGCAAGATCACCGAAAGCGACTCGGACTGGAACGCAGACAAGGTGGTGCTGGGAGATCCGGGCCTGAATGCACAACGTATCCAGGAAGCAGTGAAAGTAGCGCGCAAGACTGACGTTGTCATCCTGGTCCTCGGGGGAAACGAACAGACTTCACGCGAAGCATGGGCCCCCGAGCATCCCGGGGATCGCGACAACCTTGACCTTCTCGGGAACCAGGACGATCTGGTCAAAGCCATTATGGCCACGGGAAAGCCGGTAGTTGTCTTCCTGATCCACGGCCGCCCAAATTCCATCAACTACATTGCGGAAAACGTCCCGGCGATCCTCGATGGCTGGTACCTGGGACAGGAGGGTGGAACCGCGGCCGCTGACGTGATTTTCGGCGACTACAATCCGGGTGGCAAGCTGCCCATCACGGTGCCGCGCTCAGTCGGCCAATTGCCGGATTACTACTATCAGAAGCCGACCGCAAAGCGTGAATACCTGGGAAGCACAACCGCGCCTCTGTATCCTTTTGGTTGGGGTCTAAGTTATTCGACCTTCAAATACCAGAATTTGCGGATTTCACCGGACTCAGTCGGACCCGAAGGCGTGACCAAAGTCTGGGTGGACGTGACCAACACCGGCAAGACCCAGGGCGAAGAAGTCGTGCAACTTTACATTCGTGACGAAGTGAGTTCGGTCACGCGCCCAGTGAAGGAGCTGCGTGGCTTCCGGCGGGTTGGGCTTGCTCCGGGAGAAACAAAAACCGTGGAACTCGCTCTCGGCCCGAGCGACCTCTCGTTCCTCAACCGGGATATGCATCGCGTTGTAGAGCCCGGCTCATTCAAGATCATGGTCGGCGGAAATTCTCAGGACCTGATGGAGACCACTCTGAACGTGGTCGCACCGTGAAGCCCGTTTTCACTTACGTCTTGCAAGTGCATGTCGGCGGGGATGAGAAAATGCACCGGTCCTTCCCGGCCTGAAGGCCGGTCAGGATGACATCCCAATACGTGTCACGACCTGCTCGTCATTCCGGCACGGCATGAAGCTCAATGTAATCCAGAGGAGCATGTTCCGCGTCGTCCGGAAACGCTTCAATGCGAATCTCATCGCCGGGGTGAAGGGCAAGCCCGGGAATTCTGCGCCGGGTGGAAGAATCGCCGCCAGGTCTGGTTGCGGGAAGGCGATCGTTGGCTATCCATTCATTCACCAATCGATTATTCACTAGAACCCGGAATTTCGATTCGCCGTTGTTTTGATCGAAATATTGCACGACCATCTCATAGCGCCCGCCGGCGCGGTGGAAAGGGAATGTCGCGATGCAGCCCGATGCCTTCCCACATTCAATGGCTTTGCCTCCGGATGCGTTTTCCCACGGACTGACGTCGATCTGCAGATAGCCCTGAAGCTGCATGGTCTCCGCCTCGATGCGATCGGGATGATTCCCTACCCGGCCTTTCCCGTCCGCAATTCCCGAGGTTCGAAAAACCCAGTCGCAAATCGCATCACGCCAGACGATTGCATGTCCTGCCTGGTATTCAAGCCGCGCCAAAACCGCCGCATACCGTTGGTCATCCACGTCGTGTTTGAGGGATCTCCATTGCCGGACGAAATCCGCTGCCTGCTCTGCACCGTCGTAATGTGAATCGTAGATGTGCTGAATTACAGTCTTACCCGAATGCAACAAATGCGTGTACGGGACATGATGAAAAAATAGCAGCAATTCATCCGGAGTCGTCTCCACGGATTCATACCGATTGTGAATCGCAGCAGGATATTGGCCGGTGAACCCGGTACCGGTCGAGACGGTTCGATCCATGCCAATTCCTTCGTGATCGGCACGATGCCATTGGCCCCAGCCATTGCGCTCGGAGGATTCGATTCCCGGCCCGTAATGGCTTCCAAGAATGTCGGTCAGGGTTTGAGCGCCAAGCGGGCCAGTGTAGTTTTCATAAGCGCGCCAGGAGGCGAGTTGCATGCTGGTGATTGTCTTTACCATAACCGGGTCGTTCCCGAATGTGAGACGTGTCCACTCCTCAGCGATGGTTTCCGCGCTCAGATTCGGATTCCACGCCAGGCGCCCGAATCCGTAGAGATTGGCCATCGCCAATGGGTGCCCGAGCCAGCTCGCATCCATACCGACATTCGCTACACCCACGAACGCACCCGCCGTGCGATCAAACACCTTGCCAGCTACCAGGTCTTTGACGGGAGTCTTATTACCCTTCACGCGCAGGTCGAAATCGAGAACCTCCTTCCACATCGTGGGGAGAAAACACAGATGCCGCTGCTGCCCGGTGTACTCCTGCGTGATTTGGAGTTCGATGCCTTCGTTGGTCTTCTCCAGCCCGCCAAACAGCGGCGAAACTGGTTCGCGTGCCTGGAAGTCGATGGGGCCGTACTTGATCTGAATGATGACATTATCGTCGAACTTTCCGTCGAGGGGATGGAAGATGTCGTAGGCCCCTCTGGCACGATCATTCTTTGGATTTCGCCAATCCAGGTGATGGTCATAAACGAATGCGCGATAGAAAAGAACCCCGCCATGAGGCTGGAGCGCGCGAGCAATCACGTTGGCGGCATCGGCGGGCGTCCTGCCATAGGATGACGGACCTGAACGCCCCTCGGAATCCGCCTTGACGACGAAACCTCCGAAGTCGGGGATTTGCCGGTAAATCTTGCTGACTTTCGTTCTCCACCATTCGATGACACGAGG
>JBGQIG010000327.1:0-3688 GCA_041498365.1 Terriglobia bacterium
AGCGAGCGCGACCAGCAGGAGGACAAGGCAGCACAGCAACGAACGACGCATGAGTTCCTTTCAGAGTGAACAGATTCCTGTAACGTCCCGCAAAACTACCGATCACAAGCCGGTCTTGGCGGCGATCGGAAAGCGGCGGCCAGAGCCAAACGCTTTCGGCGAAATCTTCAGGCCGGGCGCTGCCTGCTGGCGTTTGTACTCGGCGCGATCGACCATGCCAATCACCTTGCGCACCAGCGCCAGATCAAAGCCGTGATCGGCGGCAATTTGCTCCGCCGGGTGCGAGTCCTCGACGTAATCCTCAAGGATGGTGTCCAGGATCTCGTAAGGCGGCAGCGTATCGACATCCTTCTGATCGGGCCGTAGTTCGGCCGAGGGCGGTTTCTCCAGGCTGGCCTGTGGGATCACGGCACGGCGGGAATTCACATAACGGCTAAGGCGATAGACCAGGGTCTTGGGCACGTCCGATATCACAGCCAGGCCACCCACCATGTCACCGTACAGCGTGCAGTAGCCTACTCCCAACTCGCTCTTGTTTCCGGTGCTCAGGACAATCGCCCCGAGCTTATTGGAGATCGCCATGAGCAATGCGCCCCGGGTTCGCGCCTGGAGGTTTTCTTCGGTTACGTCTTCTTTGCAGCCAGCGAATACTTTCTGCAGAGCTTTGCGATAGCTTTCGAACACTTCAGTGATGCAGAGCAGCTCAAAGCGAATGCCCAGGTTCTGGGCCAGCGTCCGCGCGTCCTCAATCGAGCCCGGGGATGAATAGGGTCCCGGCATGCCCACGCCAATCACTTTGTCAGGCCCCAGGGCGTCGGTAGCGACGCAAGCGGTCAGAGCGGAATCAATACCTCCGCTCAACCCGATGATCACCCGCTGGAAACCACATTTGCGGACATAGTCACGCGTACCCAGGACCAGGGCTGCGTAGGCGCTGGCTTCTTCTCCCTGCATCTGCTCGTGTATTTCGCCGGCCAGCTGGTCGGAATCGAAGTAAACGAGGTCTTCCTCGAACGACTTGCCTTGCGCGATGACCTCGCCGGCGCGATTCAGCACCAGGCTGGAGCCATCGAAGACCAGGCTGTCATTGCCGCCGACCTGGTTCACCATGGCCACGGGCACTTTGTCCTGCCGGGCGATGGTGGCCAGCATCTCGTGGCGAAATTCACGCTTGCCCAGCCAGAACGGCGAGGCGGAGATGTTCAGCACGAAATTGCCGCCAGCCTGAACCAGCGACTCTACCGGATCGACTGTGTAAAGACGCTTGTTCCAGAAGTCCTTGTCGTTCCATGCGTCCTCGCAGATGGTGAGCGCCATCTGCTTACCACAAAAAGGAAACAAGGACTGACTCTTGGCTGGGGCGAAGTTACGCATTTCATCGAAGACATCGTAGGTCGGCAAGAGCATTTTGGATTGCAGGAAGGCGATAGCGCCGTCCTGGAGCAAGGCGGCGGAATTCATGACCGACTTGCCGGTCTCAGCCTGGGCCGGAGTCACGAGCCCACAGATCACCGCGATACCGCGGGTCGCGGCGGCAATTTGTTCCGCGGTCTCGCGATTGCGGGTCACAAACGAGGTCCGTTCCACCAGGTCGCGCGGCGGGTAGCCGCAGACGGAAAGCTCGGGAAACAGGATCAGCCCGGCACCGGCCGCTCGCGCCTGTTGCGCAAAGCCGATTATCTTGGCCGCATTGCCGGAGAAATCTCCAACCGTAGGATTAATTTGTCCCAGTGCGATCTTCACAGTTCCAGTGTAAAGCGGGAGCGCGCAGCGAGCCAAGTGTAGGCGCGAGCGTCCCGCTCGTGCAGGAGCGGCACAGTCTTTTTTCTTTGGCTCCGGACTCTTTCGGCTCCGGCCGAACGCTAGCTAGTTCGGCTGAGTTGGCGGACCATCCTGGCCGAGCGGATCCGGAGGCGGGCGGGACATCGGCGCTCGGCCGCCTGCCGGTGAGGTAGTATCGACATCCTCTCCGGGACGCCGTAGCGAGGGTGCATTCGGTGGTCGAACCTGGGGCTCCCCGGAGCCTTTAGCTACGGTGGGTTGCTCCAGTTCCACTTCTTTCTCCGAGTGGATGACCTTTTCGCCGTTCACTTTCATGATTTCCAGGCGCACCACTTCGTCACCCGCGAGGCGGACAAAATCCACATCCTGTGGCGGCGCGCCATAGATCCACTCTTCGTATTCGGTTTCGCCATCCTTCTCGCGGATTTTCTTGGGCGGACGGCCCTTGGAGGCCATCACCATTTCGCGGTTCATGCCGACCAAGATCTGGTGGTTCTTGATAGCGTCTCTCAGTTGGGGCGTGAGGGTGTCGAGGTACGCTTCAACCGCGGACTTGGCGTTGAAATCGAACACCGGGCGGAGCAAATCCTTCAGCTGTTGCGGATTCAGCTCGGGCACGTAGCTGTTGAAGACCAGGTCAACATAGGAGCCGCGCGGGTTGGCGTTGGGGTCGCTGGGCGCGACTGAGGTCATTCCCCCCATTCCACCTACCTGGATGCGCTGATACCATTTCAGCTTCTTGACCGGACCGCCGTTGATTTCGAAATGAATGCGATCGTTCTTGACCAATATCTCACTGATGCGGGCCTGGTCGCCGGGCTTGGCCGCGGGGCCCCACATGGCCATCATCCGCTGCAGCTCTTCCCCGTCGGGGGAAAGCTTCCCTTCCTTCAGGGTCAATCCCGTCTTGCCCATGGGAAAGGGTGAACGGATATATACCAGCTCGGAATTGAACGCACGGATCAGATCCATGCGGGTCTGCTTGGAAATGCGAGGGGTCTTCTGATCGTCGGCACTGACTACGGCCACGCAGAAAAGCACGATGGGCAAGAGAACTGAAGCGTAACGTGGGTTCATACGACCACCCCGAGCCGGCGATTGCCTTGATTATAGCTCCGTTCGGGGTGGAAAAAGCGTGCTTGTCGGAAACTATGGTGATGGCTCAGGTTGCGCACGTGCTACGCCGTCGGCGTCCTGAAGAGCTTGCCCTGAGCTTGCGAAGGCCTGAAGGCCGTTGAGAATGACGCCATAGGGAGTTCTTTTTCAGGAGGACGAAATCCGCAATCCGTTGCGGGCAACCTGCAGCGGGAGGACTCGGCCTCCGTTATCCCCGATGGCGGTCGCGACGCGGCTTGCGGCGCCTTCTTCCACCAGGAAGATGACACAGCCTCCGCCGCCCGCCCCGCAGGCTTTGGCTGCCCGCCCGCCTTGCCTTGCGGCCACGCTGATCAGCTTGTCAATAAGCGGCGTGGTAATTCCAGGAGCGTTGGTGCGGCGCAGCCTCCACTCTTCGCGCAGCAGACGGGCGACGTCCTCCCAGTCGGCGTCGGCCAGCGCCTGATGCATGGCTCGCGCGATTTCAACAATTCGCTCAAAGTTGCGAAACACGCGTTTGTCGCCGTTGATGTGTGCTTTAAAAACCTCCCAATTGTTGATGCCGGACTTCCGCGGCGCGCCGGTGTAGGCCAGAACGAAGCGGGACTCGATCTCTTCCGGCGCGACCGCCACCGCCTCGCGGTGGATGCCGTCGGCATCGAGATGGATGGCGCTGACGCCCCCGTAGAGCGCGGGATAGTAATCCTGGCAGCCGGTCGGCACCGAGATGATTTGGGCCTCGACATTCTGGGCAATGACGCGCATCTGCTCCTGAGTGAGGTTGCGGCCGGTGAAGCGGGCCAGCGCGGCC
>JBGQIG010000328.1:0-3665 GCA_041498365.1 Terriglobia bacterium
GGAGAAAAAATCTCGCCCGAGGGTCTGGAAGCGAACTATATCCGGCGGTCCGCGGAGATTTTTTCCAAAGGCAGTTCTTAGCTTTTAGTTTTCCGTTCTCAGCCAAGGAAGCCGAAATTTGAAAGCCTTGATTCGTCCTGCCGGCGTAGCCGATCTGCCGGATATGATGGCTCTCGAGAAGCGTGCAACCACCGCGGCGCACTGGTCTGCCGAGCGCTACGAGGAGCTGTTCCGGGCGTCGGGCAGAACATCGTTGATCATCGAGGAAGCCTCCCGCGCTCAAGGATTTGTGATCGCCAGAGTGGTCGGCGCTGACTGGGAGATCGAGAATATTGCCATCGCCGGTCCAGCCCGACGACGCGGACTGGGAACCCGTCTGCTGGGAGAGCTTCTGGACTTGGCGAGAGCGAAAGGCGCGGAGGCTGTGTTTCTCGAAGTGCGCGAATCGAACTCGGCAGCGCGGTCCTTGTATGAAAAATGGGCATTCATAGAAAGTGGTTGTCGCAAACGATACTACAAAGATCCTGAAGAAGACGCGATCCTCTATCGTCTTGATTTTACGTAGTTTGCACCGAAGTTGGTGCAAGGTGAAAACCCTTTTATCTGTGGAATTTGGGATTGAACCGGCATGGGCCGTGTGGTAGGTTAGGGCCGTACACATCTCAGGAGGGTCTACTGGATGACTCCAAAGGACCAGCTCCTGGCTAGCCACGAGGAATTCCGCAAGCTGGCCCAGGAGCACACGCAGTACGCGCAACGCCTCGAATCTCTCACCCAAAAACGCTACCTAACAGAAGACGAAAAGTTGGAAGAAGTGCGGCTGAAGAAGCTGAAGCTGCGGCTCAAAGATCAGATGGAATTGATCGAGCGGCAATTTCGCTTAGTGGTGCAGCAGGGCCAGGTCGCTTAATCACTGTCCGCAATCGATAGCGGCTGTCGCCGCCAACAGGTTTAATATGCTCCGAACCGGGCGCTCACAAGCGCCTTTTTTTATTACCATTTAACTTCAAACAGCGACCGACCCGCCCCGCCTGCACTATAATTCTTATCGTCCCCCAATGGTTCCCGACGGCTACTATTACGCGCTCGCGCTGACGGTCGTTGCCGTGCTCGTGGGGTGGCTGGCCGGGGCAGTGTGGGCCCTGCCGGCGTGTCTGCTGGCGCTGTTCTTTTTGTGGTTTTTCCGCGATCCGGAACGGCTGATCCCGGACTCGATCGGGGCGTTAGTCTCTCCTGCCGACGGCAAAGTTACCGATGTGTCGTCCGTGCTGACGGACGGCATCGCAAAGATCCGGATCAGCATTTTTCTCAGCGTGTTCGATGTGCACGTAAATCGCTCACCGCTGGCGGGCGTAATCCGCGATGTTCGCTATCAACCCGGAAAGTTTCTCAACGCCATGAATGCGGCGTCGGCCGAACACAACGAGCAGAACGTGGTGACGGTCAAGGGTGACGGGCAAACGGTGGTGTTCAAACAGATTGCGGGGCTGCTGGCGCGCCGGATCGTCTTCACCAAAAAAGTGGGCGATCGAGTAGAGCGCGGAGAACGCGTGGGCCTGATCAAATTTGGTTCGCGAGTCGATGTTTTGCTGGATGCCTCCGCCGCTCTGCAAGTCAAAGTAGGCGACCATGTGAAGGGTGGAGCCAGCGTGCTGGCGTACCTGAACCGCGCCTCCGAGCCGATGGCCGCAGTCGGAGCAGAACCGGCCCGTCAAGGAGCGCTTTAATGGTTTCCGAAGTGCCCGAAATTCCCCGTCGGCGCACTGGAGAGCAACCTCCACGTCGGCTCCGCAAGGGCATGTACATTCTGCCTTCCCTGTTTACCACTGCTAACATCGCCTTCGGGTACTACGCGATTCTGCAAGTTGCGCACGCCACAGTTGTTGATGCCTGGCACTTTGACAATGCCGCCAAAGCCATCGGCTTTGCCGTGCTGTTCGATGGTTTGGACGGGCGCATTGCACGCATGACCGGAACCAGCAGCGATTTTGGCCGGGAACTGGACTCGCTGGCCGACGTCATCACCTTCGGTGTGGCGCCGGCACTGCTTGCCTGGATGTGGGGATTTCGGCAGTTGCCGGTGAATTCGGGTGACCTGTACGCCAAGCTGGTACAGTTCGGTGCGATTGCCAGCTTCCTCTTCCTGATGGCCGGCGCCAGCCGCCTGGCGCGCTTCAACATCACCAGCAACCCGCAGCCCTCGAATCCTGGCCGTCCGGGCAAGAAATACTTTGTGGGGATGCCGATCCCCGCCGGAGCGGGAGTGATCGCCGCCGTGGTGCATTTTTCCAATGGCGATCCGATTACCTCCTGGTGGACGGCTCTCACCTGGATGCTGATGGTGGTGGCCGTGGGATATCTGATGGTGAGCACGTGGCGCTTCTACAGCTTCAAAGACATTGATCTGCGATCGCGGCAGCCGTTCCGGCTGGTGATTCTGTTTGGATTGCTGTTTGCGGCCATCCGCTTCTACTCGCAGTGGGTGCTGTTTCTGATCGCGTTACTCTATGTGTTTTCCGGCGTTTTCTGGCGTTTGAAGTGGATCTTCCGGCGCAAAGGTCCGCCCCCACCTCCGGCGTACACGGAGGCGTCGCAGACTTCATGAGCTCGAACTTCAAATCGGTTCCGGCCGCGCATCCTGACCCGGTGCGGGCAGGGGATCTTTATCGCCTCGCCATCGTGGGCGCCGGCACGCTGAAGGGAAAAGAAGTCGCCGAGGTGCTAGGCGACCGCAATTTCCCTTCGATCGACATCAAGCTGCTCGATGACAACGAGTCGCTGGGCCAGCTGGAGTCGGTCGGAGACGAGGTTTCATTTATCCAGAGTGTGCGCGCGGAGCAATTCGACAAAGTCGATTTCACCTTCTTCGCGTCCGACCAGGAATGCACCCGCCAGACTTGGAAAAAAGCCCACAAGGCGGGCAGCGCGATCGTCGATCTCTCTTATGCTTTGGAGGACGAGCCGGACGCGGATGTGAAGTCGCCCTGGATTCAGCGCCAGCTGGGTCAGACGCTCACCCCGGAACTGCAGCCCGGACCCGCGGTGGTGGCCCATCCCGCCGCCGTGGTGCTGGCACTCCTGTTGCTGCGTTTGCAGAAAGCCGCCCCGGTGAAACGGGTGGTGGCCACGGTCTTCGAACCGGCCTCGGAACACGGGCAGAAGGGCATGGACGAACTCCACGAGCAGACCGTGAATCTGCTTTCCTTCCAGCAACTGCCCAAGAAAGTGTTCGACACGCAGGTGGCGTTCAACATGGTGGCGCGCTATGGAGAGCGGTCCATCCCGGCGCTGGCCGCGGTCGAGCGTCGCGTGCTTAAACACTACCAGCGGATCGCCGGCAAAGAAGCGCCCTTGCTCTCGCTCCTGCCGGTGCAGGCGCCAATCTTTCATGGGCACGCATTCACGTTGCATGTCGAGATGGAAAAGCCGGTGGAGATTGAGGGCATCTCGAAGGCGCTCACCGGCGAGCATGTGACGATTACGGGCTTAGCGGAAGAATCTCCGAGCAACGTGAACGCCGCCGGACAAGGCGACGTCCTGGTGGCGATCCAGCCCGATACCAATCTGGCCAACGGACTGTGGCTGTGGGCCGCAGCAGACAACCTGCGAATCGCCGCTGCAACCGCAGTCGAATGCGCCGAAAACATGGCCGCAACCCGCCCCAA
>JBGQIG010000329.1:0-3658 GCA_041498365.1 Terriglobia bacterium
GAGAGACTGCACTTATCTGAATCAGCCGTAATACACCCAACTCAACAACTTGGATAGCAATTGAAAGCGGGCGGTGATGCTTGGTTCTTTGCAAGGGTGGGGCATTCTCCCTTTTTCAATGTGCGAATGCTGAATGGGTGGCAACTCGTCCTGAATCTCACCTTCAGCTTCCTACAACTCCGTTCCTGGACCCGGTTGTCGATGAACCACTTGATTTCATAACAATGTCGGCTCCCTCGACCCGAGTAGACTGTGGTTGTTCAAAGACCAAGGCTCGGGAGAAAGGAGCCGAACATGATCATAGGCGTGGATTATCATCCGAGCTTTCAGCAAATCGCTTTTTTCGATCAGCAAACGAGGGAGTGCAGCGAACAGCGACTGAATCACCGCGATGGAGAAGCAGAGAAGTTTTATCGGGATCTGCGGCTGCGAGGAGTCAGCGTGCGCGTGGGGTTGGAGGCCACGGGGTATTCCCGCTGGTTCGAGCGGTTACTGGCGGAACTGGGTATCGAGGTATGGATTGGCGATGCAGCGGAGATCAAGACCAAGCGAGTCCGGAAGCAAAAGACCGACAGCCAGGACGCCCAACTCTTGCTGAAGTTGCTGCTGGAAAATCGTTTTCCGCGAATCTGGGTACCGAGTCCAGAGAATCGTGATCTGCGGCAACTGCTCTGGCACCGGCATCGGCTGGTGCAGATGCGGACACGGATCATGAATCAGCTGCAAGCGCTGGCGATGAATGAAGGGAAGCGATTGAAGCACAGACTGTGGAGCGAACTGGAGCGAGCGCAGTTAGAACAGTTCCTATTGGCTCCCTGGGCCAGCCAACGCCGACAAGACTTGCTGGAGTTACTGGACCGCATGAATCCGACTATCGGGAAGTTAACCGCCGCGGTCGAGCAAGAAGCCAAGAAGTGGCCCGAAGTGCTGCGACTGATGACGCACCCTGGCGTGGGACCACTCACGGCACTGGCCTTCGTGCTGATCAGCGGAGCTCCGGAGCGGTTTCCTTGCGGCAAGCAGATCGGCAGCTATGTGGGACTAATTCCGTGCGAGGACTCCAGTGCTGGCCAGCAACGGCTGGGACACATTAGCAAGCAAGGCAACGCGCTGCTGCGCTACTTGCTGGTGGAAGCAGCACAAGCGGCGGCACGGTATAACCCGGACTGGCGGCGTCGATACTTGCACCTGGCGATGCGCCGGGAAAAGAGTATCGCCAAGGCGGCCATGGGGCGCAGATTGGCAGTCCGGTTGTACTAGATGTGGCGGAACGGCTGGGAGTATTCGCAGTCCGTAGAGTTCGGTTCGCACGCGGGACAGCTCGTTACCGGACATGGCGTGAACTAGAACGCCGTGCACTTGATTGGGCATCCCGCTCCCTGCAAAGGGAGTTTGAAGAAGTAATCATGGTCGAGGTTTTGATCGGAGAGATGTTTGGGTCGGACTGAAACCGACCGCTAGATTACGAGCGAGCCTTGGTCGTCGATGCAGAGAAGAAAGAAAACAAAAGAAAAACACTCTTTGAAGTAAAGAGAGAAGTGTGCTCAAAAAGAGTTTGACAGTGCCGACATTGTTAGAGATGTCCGGTTAGGCGACTAATCAGGAGTTAGTGGAATGGCCGACGGAGTTTGCTCACCTTGACATTCTACTAGAAGGTGTGTATCCTCACCTAGTATGTCTACCAAAGAACAACGAGAACGCATCGAGCTGCTGCAGGGGACTCTGGACCTGCTGATTCTACGCACGCTGCTGCGAGGCCCAGTGCATGGGCACGCCATCGCCAAGGCCATTGAGTTCAACTCCGACGACGTGTTGCAGGTCGAACAAGGATCGCTGTACCCGGCGCTGCACCGGCTCATCAAGCGGGGATGGATTTCGGTGGAAGAGGGCACGTCCGAGAACAATCGCCGGGCCAAGTTCTACCGGCTGACGGCCAAAGGCCGGCGGCAACTGACGATTGAAACCGGCAAATGGGACAAGCTGGCAGGAGCGATTGCGCGAATTCTCCGGCCGGTGTGACAGGAGGGCAAATGATGAAGCGCCGCAAGCGCATTTTAGAGGATCTCGACCGAGACATCCGCGAGCACATTGAGATGGAGGCGCAGGACAACATCGAGCGCGGCATGTCGCCGGAAGAAGCGCGTTATGCCGCGATGCGGAAGTTCGGCAATGTGACGCGGGTCAAGGAAGAAACGCGGGAGGTGTGGAGTTTCGTTTGGCTTGAACAGTTACTGCAGGATGTCCGCTTCGCTCTACGCACGCTCCGCAAAAATCCCGGCTTTGCCCTGACTGCGGTCCTTATCCTGGCGCTCGGGATCGCAGCCAATGTCATCGTTTTCGGCGTCCTGCAGGCATTAGTCCTGCGGCAACTTGATGTGCCTCATGCAGACCGAGTGATGACGCTTCAGCCCGAGGACGGTGGCCCCTTTCTTTCGTATCCGGAATTGCGCGATGTGCGCGATGACAATACGGTGTTTTCTGCTGTAGCCGCTGTTGAGATACAGGAATTTGGCCTGGAAGCCAATGGTGTCACCCGGCACGTCTGGGGATACGAAGTGAGCGGGCAGTACTTCGAGGTCGTCGGTATCAAGCCGTTCCTCGGGCGTCTGCTGGAGCGCGCCGATGACGATCATCCCGGCGCCTCAGAGGCTGCGGTGCTTTCCTGGCCCACATGGAAGAGTGATTTTGGCGCCGACCCCAACGTCGTGGGAACGACGATCCGCATTAACAAGCATCCGTACACGATCGTCGGGGTCACGCCGGAAGGCTTCCACGGGACCGAAAATTTTGCCGAGACTGACATTTTCGTTCCAATGGCGAATCAAGCATCGCTGGACGGGGCCAACTGGCTTGAGTCGCGGAACCATAAGAATTTCTTTTCGTTCGTGCGCATCAAGGACAGAGTCACCATGCCCCGGGTGCAGGCTGAATTGAACACGATTACTGCCCGCATTGCCCGGCAGTATCCGAAGGAGGAAGAGGGGTTGGCCTTGAAGCTGGCTCGTCCTGGCATGGTCGGCGACTTTATCGGCGGGCCGGCGCGCGGTTTTCTGGCCGGGCTGATGGGGCTGGCTGGTATTGTGCTGCTCGCCGCCTGCGCCAACCTGGGCAGCCTGTTCGCGGCGCGTACGGCAGACCGCGCGCGAGAGATTGCCATCCGCATGGCCATTGGATCAAGCCGCTGGCGCATCCTCCGCCAGGTTCTTGTCGAGGCCCTTGTGATTTCGATCTTCGGAGGCGCGTGCGCCTGCGGCCTGGCGTGGATGGCCCTGACCGGCTTGGCCGACTGGCATCCGCCCAGCAGATTCCCTTTCAAGTTCCACGTGCTGCCGCAGCCATCGTTGATTCTGGTGGCGTTCCTTATCTCGGTGCTCGCCGGCGTTCTGTTCGGGGTGATTCCACTGCGGCAGATATTCAAGACCGATCCAAATGAAGCGATTAAGAGCGGCGGAAGCCAAACCTACGCAGGACGCCGCTGGGCGCTTCGCGATGTTCTGCTGGCGGCACAGATCGCGCTCTGCTGCGTCACCGTCACGGCTGCTTTTGTCTCGCTGCGTGGCCTGGGCAAAGCACTGACCATGGACCTGGGTTTCAACCCGAAGAATGCTGTGCGTACGCAATTCGATCTGGGGCGGGCTGGTTATGCCGGCGATGCCAC
>JBGQIG010000330.1:0-3653 GCA_041498365.1 Terriglobia bacterium
AAAGAGCCTGAAGGTAGCCGATCTGCGCTCGGCGGAAGTGCAGAAGAAATCGGACGCTGAACTCGTCCAATCGATCGCTGAGGGAAAGGGCAATATGCCTGGCTTCAAGAGCACCGCTACCGAGGACGAGATCCATGCCGTCGTGATGTTTGTTCGCACCCTGGCGTCGAAAGACGATCCGCCCTCAAAGAAAAAATCGAGCCGCTGATCAACCAGGCATTGTGCGCTGGTCGCGCCGCCGTCCTATTTGACCAGGAAGTTTCGTGGGTCAAGGGAAATGTTGCTCGATACCTCGTTCGCAGTCATGTCCCATTCGTACACGGTGGTTCTTCCATCCTGCAGTTCCTGAGTGAAATGGATGTTGTAATGGGAGGGCAAGGTAAGCCCGTCGCTGGTATTGAAATCGCTGAAGCGTTCTTCGAGCGTGTAGCGGATCTCTCTCTGCCTGGAGCTTTGCGTGGGGTCGCTTCCGGGAGCACTTGAGGGTGTAGTCAGGCCCACCTGATCGCTCGCGCTGGGAACGGAGCCCCCAAACCCGGTTGCCAGGGTTATTGAATACACCGTCTTGACGTGGCGATAGGTATCGGGCTCGAAGTAGAGGTGAATGTCCATATCGTTGCCCTTCTTGGGCTCATAGTGGAGATCCAGCAGTTGCCGTCCGTCTGCCTTCTTGAGTCCTCCCGAACTGAGGTGGGGATGATTCTGGTTCAAGTTCAACAAAGTCCAGGCTGTGCTCAGAGCGCCGCCCAGCAATCCTTCCTGCAAAACCAGCGGTTGACTCTTCACAAATTCGCCCAGGGTAGTCCGCCTGTGGTCCGCCGTGGTGGCGGCAATATAGGATTTGTTGCCATCCGAAATAAATTGCTCGCCCTTGTAGTCGGTGGCGAATTTCATCATGATGTTGAGCTTGCGTTCCTCGGAAACCACGGCGCCTTTGCCTTCCACCATGTTGCCGCCCCCGACCAGAATCTTGAACCGCGCCGGCCCCTGGACGACACGCGACTTGATCGTCGCACGCGCAGCGGCTGTGCCGAGGGAGTCGAGATGGTGGGCGACGAGCTCTTCCGGCTTTAGATCGGCAGCCTGAATCAGCGACGGCTGCGAGAGCAGCAGCGCCAAAAGCCAAAAGCATGATTTCGCACTAACCCGCATCGAACCTCCTTGCAGGCAACTCTTCGGTCCTGGAGCAAAGCAGGTCAAGTATACGCAGCTGGTCACAACGACGAAAGAAATGCCGCTTTGGGCTAGCTGCCGGGCACGGGCCGGCCCTGCGACTGTTGAACGCGGATCAATACAGTATTCGGATAGTAATGAGTCAAGATCTCATGGAAGCCGGCTCCGGCTTGCGCCATGGCCTTCGCTCCCCGTTGGCACATTCCGATCCCATGCCCCTGACCCGCGCCCTCCAGAACCACGCTTTGGTCTTCATTACGCGCGGTGAAATTGTTGCTGGGCACGATGTTCCAGCCGAGGCGGCGATCAATGTCCAACCGGGAAGCCTCTCCACGTTTGAGCAAGTTTTCAGCGTCGGCCAAGGATACTCGACGAGTCCACCGCGAAGGATGCCGTAAACAGTAATCACAGATAACCGGGAAGTACGGATAACCCTGACTCGACATGCCCACTTCCTGTGGAGTGCGCGTGCGTCCAGCACAACTGCGGGTAAACATTGCAGCCACGGCCAGATCGCGATAAGCCAGGGTCAGGCCGCGGGTCGCGAAGGCGGCCTGGAAGGCGTTGCTATCCGGCGCCGGCGGCTCGCGCAGAAACTGGCAGTGCGTGGTGTCGCAAAAATCAAAATCGTGGTGACGTCCGCGCGCCGCCAGAAAATACGAACGCGTCGCCACGGCCTGCGACTTCAAGGCTTCGAACGGCGTATCCGGCGCGCTCTCCGCCTGAACCACGGAGGCCACCGCCGTTTCCAGGTCCATCCTGACCACTGGGACCAGAATGCCGGAAACAGATTTCACATCGAGCACACCGTGGTATTGGCGGCGAATTTTTCCAGGAATGGACAACGTGAAGTCAGTGACGCCGGCGCTGCGACTGGCAGCATGAATTTCAGACGTTCGGACCAGCTGGTTGCCAACCTGCAGCAGCAGTTCATCGCCGAAGATCGTAATCTTTGCGGAGTCCTGCCCGGAGCTCCTTTCCAGGATGAAGCTCTTCTTCCCTGCCCAGACAGTTACCGCCTGGGCGTGTGAGGTCTGGAGCGTGAGTTGACGAGGTCGGAAAAGCCCGAGCACTCCGATGCGAACGTCCTGTGCGCCGGCGGCTTGAGTTGCCAGAAGCACGCATAGGAGCAATTTAAGTTTGAGAGACACTCCAAGTTACTCCTCGATCCGGCTTAACATGCGCCCTGCCGTCACCGCTGCCTCGGCGCCCGGAGCTCCATGGACCCGAACCATCAGCAAAATTTCGGGTTGTTCAGCCGGCACCAATGCGATCACAAAGCCGTCGCCTGGGGCGCGATCGTGATGAGTGCACGCTGCGGTCCCGGTTTTTACCAAGGCGCTGGAGTGCTTCAAGGCCCGGCCGACGTTCGATCCTGTCCCCTGTCGCGCTGACTGCGCCATGCCGGCAAGCACTTCGCGCGCCCCCGGTTGGCCGCGACGACGGCTCAACTCCAGATAAGCATGCGCCATGTGCAGAGGAGAAATGAGCCAATGATTGCCCACCCCGATCAAAGCCGCACCTGACACATCCGAAGCGGGTATGTCTAATCCGAATCTTCCGGCAATTGGGACCACGTCCGCGCTGCGCATACTTGCGGTCAGCATTCGGAAATACGAATTGCACGAGTTGGCAATAGCAGAAGTAATGTCGCTTTCGCCATGTCCACGCGGCAGCCAGCAGCCGTCCACTTGCCCCTTGCACAAGTGAGTGGGGTAGCGAAACTGATGCTCCTCGCCATACGCCAGGGCCGTGAAAGGTTTGACCAGGGAACCGAGGGGAATCGGTTGTTCAAGGTTATCCCAACGGGCTGCGAGCAAATTTCCAGTCCGAGCGTCCAGCAGGAGGAAGGAGACTTCCCTGCTCTGAAACTCACGCTGCAGAGCCTGAGCTGCCGATTGTGCAAAGAGCGAATTTCTGCCGCCTGCGCTCTCCGCAAATAAAGGCGGAGAAGACCGACCGGCTCCTGGAGCCAGAGCCAGGCTCACAAGCACCAGCAACAGCTCGATCTTTCTCACTGAGACCATTGGTAAGTGACCGTCTGGAACACTTTGTCTCCCGCATCGCGCACCACAATTTTCTCCGAGGACACGAAGGCCAGAGTTGCACTCAGGCTGGCGATGTTCTCCGAGAAGAACTGCGGTTGCCGCTCTCTCCCGGGAATGGCTGACTGGCCTATGTCAGGGCGATCAACCAACCCGGTAAGGCGGCTGAAGTTGACTCTTTCGCGTTGATGGTCAAATCCTGCCACGAACACCGCAGGCTTCAAATCGGGTTTCCGATTCACGTTGGCCAGCATTCCGCGTATCAGCGCTGGATCGTCGGAAACTATCAGATACTTTCCTCGGACAGCCGCCAGGAGCGGCTGCAGGCCGTCGAATTCGTAGTATCCATCGGCTTGCCTCCAGCCCACGCCCAGTTGGCCGGCAGTCAGACTCGAGCGAACGAAACTTGTTAATGCATGGCGCGCGGCCATTTCA
>JBGQIG010000331.1:0-3637 GCA_041498365.1 Terriglobia bacterium
CAGGATGCCCGCAGGACAGCCGGCGAGACGCCGGCGCTACATCAAAGCAGTGGGACCGCCTGGCCATGCGGAGCGGTTTCGGCTCGATCATTAGAAAAGCGCTGTTGCCCTTCGCTTCCAGTTCTTGCCCTTTTCCTTTGCGATGTTTTCCATGTCGTTGACGTAGGCGCCGGCCTGGGTCAGGACATGATGCAGGTCGTTGCCGACGCTGATGAAGGTGAATCCTTTTTCCAGGAATTCGCCTACGCGAGCGGTGCCGAACAGGAAGATTCCGAGAATGAGATTATTCTTGCGCGCATTGTCGACGAGCTTCTGTGTGGCCGCACCGAGTTCGGGCGACGTGTACATGTGCGGGAATTCATACTTCTCATAAAGGCCCATGGACATGCACAGGTCGTTCTGGCCCAGGAATAGGATATCGACGCCGGGCACGGTCGCGATCTCGGCAATGTTGTCGATGCATGCGGCGGTCTCTACCTGCAGGGCGACGATGCCGTTGTTGTTGTAATTTCCGGCGTATCCCAGCAGACCGGCCTTGTTCATGCTGCGTTGCGGAAAGTAGACCGAGCGCGTGCCGACTCTGGGATACTTGGTACAACTGACCGCCTGGCGCGCTTCTTCCGCGCTGTTGATGTAGGGCACAAGAACACCGTCGGCGCCCATGTCGAGGGCTTGCTGGATGCCCGGGCGATCGTCGAATCCGCCCACGCGGACCATGGATTTGGCGCCGCCGTTGGAAATTCCGGAAAGCATGGCGGAGAGTTTCTCGTAGCCCATGGGACCGTGTTGGGTATCGACCAGCAACCAGTCGTAGCCGCTGTGGGCCAGTTGCTCGGCGACGGTCGGGCTATGCGCGTTCAGGAACAGACCCATCTTGGGCGTGCCTTCGCGCAGCTGCTTCTTGAAATCGGCGCCACTGAGAGTGGCTTCGGACATGGCTGATCCTCCTGAGAGTGAGTGAAAGTTTTCTAGTGTAACCTACGGGGCCAGCTGACGGGAGCGAGGAGATTGGGTTTGTCGCGATCTAGTGTGACCCGGGACACCTGGGATGACTGTGTGGTAGTTCAATTTGAAAATTTGCGTCCCTCAGGAAAGGCGTCATGCTGAGCTTGCGAAGCATCTTGCGTGGAGCGGATGTGCACTGTGGCTGCAACGGTAGCGATGCGCGCAAGATCCCTTGGGACTGAAGACAGGATGACTCCATCCAGGGGTTTGTTTCAAACCAAGCCTCTACCGCCGGCTGGCGCATGGGTTGCACGCGGCAAGCAGTGAGTCTATAGTCACGGCTTGCTTTCGGAGAGTGCTATGAGACATCTCCTGAACTGGGCGTTGAGCGCGCTGGCGCTCTGGATTGTGGCTCGGCTGGTACCGGGTTTTCACGTAAACGGGCCGGTGGCGGCGTTGATCGCGGCGCTGGTGATCGGCTTTGTAAACGCGACTCTAGGAGTTTTCCTCAAGATCGTGACCTTTCCCCTGGTTCTGCTCACGCTAGGACTGTTCTGGCTGGTGATCAACGCCGCCATGATCGAGCTGGCTTCGGCGATTGTTCCCGGGTTTCATGTGGATACGTTTGGGGCAGCATTTGTAGGGGCGATCGTGCTTGCCCTGGTCAACATGTTCTTTCGCTGGCTGGCGGGAGCGGGAAGAGAACGAGGCTAGAGTGATCCAGCCGGGCAAGTGCTCCTCATGCTGTTCTCGCTGTGAACCGGATGCGCGGGCAAGATGCTCTCGCGACAGCCGGCGGACGCCGGCGCTACTGCGTGCAGGCCACGCGGAAGCCGTAATCGGTGTATTGAAATTCCGGAGGAATGCTGGAGCGGGCGGCGCAGCGGCTCACCTTGATGTGATGGCGCCAGGATCCTCCGCGAGAGGCGCGGCGGGTTCCCTGATCGGGGCCTGAGGGGTTGTGCACGGTGGAAACGGCGTAGTAGCCGGGCTGATACCAATCGCTACACCACTCATGCACGTTCTCGCAGATATCGTATAGACCAAATGCATTGGGCGCGTACTGTGCCACGCGCTCGGGGCCTTTCGTCCAACGCCGGTCGTAGTCGGGCAACGATTGCGGCGGGGCGTCTCCCCAGGGAAAGGGCTGGTTTTCGACACCGCCACGCGCCGCCCGCTCCCACTCGGCCTCGGTGGGCAGGCGAAAACCCAGGCCAGTATTGCGGCTGAGCCATTCGCAATATTTCGTCGCCTGATACCAGGAAACTGCGACTACAGGTTGTTGGGGAAGATTGAAATCAGGGTTGTCCCAAAACGGGGGCGGAGGAGTTCCCGTGGCGCACAGGAAGCAGGCGTATTCGGCGTTTGCCACCTGGCAGGAGGCCAACCGGAATTCATCCACCCACACGCGATGGACTGGGCGTTCATTTTCCTGGCCGGTCTCCGATCCCATGCAGAACCAGCCTGGCGGAATGCGAACGAGTTGCGGCTCAACCAGGCTGGGCTGCGCTGAAAGGGAGGGGGCGGGCATGAGTCGACAGTTTACAAGGGCGCGTGATTCCACTTCAGATCATGATGGAAAATCATTTCCAACCAAGAATGGAAAACATGTTCCAGGGCAATATCGGGAATACCCTCACCTGCGTTATCCGGTGCGTTTGCTTCGATATACGGGGATACTCGCGCAAGCCGCAATGGACTCAAAAGTGCACATGAAGATGATAGGTCAATAATATCCAGAACAGATCTACCAAAGGCGAGTACCGATTTATGAAGACGTGGTCCAAGCTGCTCATAGCTGTTCCAGTACTGCTGACGCAAGGGTTCGCGCAAGAGCCAAAACGCCTGTCAATCAATCAGGCCCCCGCCGACGCAGCCAGACAGCAGACCGTTGCCACTGGCTCCGCACAGCGCACTGCTCCCATGGTTCAGCCTAAGGCATTGCCGCCACTGAGTCCATCTTTGGGGGATATTGCCCGTGCCGCTCGCGCCGCTCATGCCGCTGCTCCGAAGGCGCAAGTAGTGGTTGAGAACGCCGCATCGCCGGAAGTGAACGCCGCGACTCCTGAGAAACAAAAATAATGCCCGGCCTTCACATGGTGAGATCCCTCTAGCGCACCTGTCAGGTGTCCAGTTTTGCGACGTCCTGTCTCCCGAAGACTTCTTTGAATGCCTGGTCAAGTTCGGTCAAGGCCCGCGCACAGTCACCCTGGAAACTTGAACCATGCATGATGGCGAGGGTCCTGGGCTTGAGGTCAGCCAGTTTGCGCAGATTCTTCGAAGTAAGACAGGTGTAAGGCACATAATCGGCGAGAATTCCCGCCTGGTAGTTGCGCATGGCCTGGTGCGACCGGCCGACCACGTCCGCTTCGGTCAATGGCTCAACGTCACCCGTCTGATGGAACAGGTCTGAACAGAGCAGTGTCTTCTGCGTTTCCTCGAAGAGCACGCCGGCATCCCAACCGTGTGGCAGATGAGGCGTCTGGCAATAGCGGAAACGATATTCACCCGTCGAAACCACTTCTCCATCGGCGAGGGGGCGGGCCTCACGACCGATGAAGTCGTTTACGCTCACAAGCGCACCCACATGGCTGCACAGGACATCGGCCCTGGGTGCAACCGCAAGCCAATCGTTGAGCGATCCGCACTCGTCCGACTCAAAGTGACTGAAGCTGATATGCCGCAAGTCCGG
>JBGQIG010000332.1:0-3627 GCA_041498365.1 Terriglobia bacterium
AGGCGTGGGCCTGTGTTCGTATCTGTTGATCGGATTCTATTTCCATCGCCAATCGGCCAGCACCGCCGCCAACAAGGCATTCATCGTCAACCGCATTGGCGATGCCGGCTTCCTGCTGGGAATGTTCACTATCGCCTGGTACTTTGGCTCGCTGCGCTTAACCGAAGTTACCCACATGGCGCGCAGCGGACACTTCCAGATTGGCGATCCGATCATCACGGCAGCCACTTTGCTGTTGTTCGTCGGCGCCTGCGGAAAGTCGGCGCAGATTCCACTCTACGTCTGGCTTCCGGACGCCATGGAAGGCCCGACGCCAGTGTCTGCCCTGATCCACGCTGCAACCATGGTCACAGCAGGCGTGTACATGGTGGCGCGCTCGAACGCATTGTTTGTCTTGGCGCCGACCTCGATGAAAACGGTGGCAATCATCGGCGCCCTGACCGCCATTTTTGCAGCCTCCATCGGCCTGGTGCAGAACGACATCAAACGCGTCCTGGCATACTCAACCGTTTCTCAGTTGGGCTACATGTTCCTCGCCCTCGGCGTCGGCGCATTCGCTGCGGGAGTGTTTCACGTGTTTACTCACGCCTTTTTCAAGGCCCTGTTGTTCCTTGGCTCTGGATCGGTGATCCACGCCATGAGCGGCGAGCAGGACATACGCAACATGGGCGATCTGCACAAGCGCATTCCCATCACGCACTGGACCATGCTCACCGCCACACTTGCCATTGCAGGCATCCCGCCCTTTGCCGGCTTTTTCTCCAAGGACGAGATTCTGTGGCAGGCCTGGTCGTCGGAAGGTGGCGCCTACCGGTTGTTGTGGCTGGTCGGCTACGCCACAGCGCTGATGACTGCGTTCTACATGTTCCGATTGATGTTCCTGACGTTCCACGGCAAGCCCCGCATGAGCCACGAGGTGGAACATCACATTCACGAATCTCCCAAATCGATGACGGTGCCCTTGATCATTCTCGCCGTCGGCGCGATCGGTGCCGGGTGGCTGGGATGGCCGCACAGTCTGGGCGGGTCGAATCGGTTCGAGAAATTCCTGGAACCGGTTTTCGCCCACGAAGCGGCCGTATTTCAGGCTGAAGGTCGAGAGGCGCAGCTTGCTGCCGCAGAGAGGGAAGAAGAACACAGCAATCCGTTGGAATATCTGCTCATGATCTTTTCCATCGGCGCAGCGGTTGTCGGATTTGGCATGGCATGGAAAGCCTATCGCTACGCCGACAAGGGTTACACGGAGCCTATCGCCGCAAAAGCCGCGCCGCTCTATTCCACGCTACTCAACAAATATTACGTAGACGAAGCCTACGACTACGCCTTCACCGGCCGAGAGAAAGTAGGAAACGTCCGCCTCGGCGTCATGGGATTGGGCGAGGCCTCGTCCTGGTTCGACTCCCGTGTGATTGACGGCACGGTCAACGCAACCGGATGGATGACCCGTCTTAGCGGAACGATTTCAATCTGGTGGGATAAGTGGATTATTGACGGATTGCTGGTGAACGGCCCGGCAATTCTGTCCCGGATGTTGTCTTACCCCTTGCGCCTGCTGCAGTGGGGCCTGGTGCAGTGGTATGCGCTGGTGATGGTGATTGGGCTGGTGGGATTCGTTTTCTATTACGCCTGGCGGTAGTCGGTTCCTGAGAACCGGCAGCCGAAAACTGAGAACTGCCTTTATGCACAGTCACATTCTCTCGATCATTCTTTTTACCCCGCTGGCCGGCGCCCTCCTGCTCATCTTTGTTCCCAAAGAGCAGAAAGACGCCATCCGATGGATTGCAAATATCTTTGCTCTTGCCGGCCTGCTGGTTTCCGTCCCGCTGGTGCCGTGGTTCTGGGCACAGCGCTTTGAACCCGGTTTCAAGTTCATGGAAGGCTCCCCCAACAACTGGATTCCTTCGATCGGCGCAGGCTATGTGCTAGGAATCGACGGCATTTCCTTCCTGCTCATCATGCTGACCACGCTGCTGGGCTGGATTTCGATCCTCTCTTCATGGACTGCGATCGAAAATCGGATCAAGGAATACTACATCTGGTTCCTGGTGCTGCAGACCGGCATGCTGGGTGTCTTCATGGCGCTGGATTTCTTCCTTTTCTTCGTCTTCTGGGAAGCCATGCTGGTTCCCATGTACCTGCTGATCGGCATCTGGGGCGGCCCCCGCAAGCTCTACGCCGCCATCAAGTTCTTCCTCTACACCTTGCTGGGTTCAGTGCTGATGCTGCTTGCCGTGCTGTTTCTGTATTTTTACAACTTCCGTCAGACCGGGCAGTACACCTTCAGCATTCAGGCTTTGTACAAGACGGCGCCGCTTATCTTCCACGATCCGGCGTATGGTTCATCGTTCGCCATCCTGCTGTTTGTGGCATTTTTCCTGGCCTTCGCCATCAAGGTGCCGATGTTCCCCTTTCACACCTGGCTGCCGGATGCCCACGTGGAGGCGCCGACCGCGGGCTCCGTCATCCTGGCCGGCGTTCTGCTGAAGATGGGGACTTACGGCTTCGTGCGCTTCGCCCTGCCGTTCTTCCCGGATGTGGTCATGCATCCCAAGGTTCGGGGCTGGATGATTTTTCTTTCGATCGTCGGCATCATCTACGGCGCGCTGGTCTCGCTGATGCAGAAGGACATGAAAAAGCTGGTGGCGTATTCGTCGGTCAGCCACCTCGGCTTCTGCACTCTGGGCATCTTCGCGCTGAATCCGGCGGGACTAAGCGGATCGGTGCTGCAACAGGTCAATCACGGCATCTCCACCGGCGCGCTGTTCTTGATCGTCGGCATTCTGTACGAGCGGCGGCACACCCGGGAAATATCCGAGTACGGCGGCATCTCTAACGTCATGCCGGTCTATGCCACCATCACCATGATCATGTTCCTGTCTTCGATGGGGCTGCCTCTGCTTAACGGGTTCGTCGGCGAATTCACCATCCTGCAGGGCACGTTCATGGAAAACTGGAAGTGGGCGGCATGGGCCATTCCAGGAGTGATTCTGGCGGCCGCCTACTTGTTGTGGCTTTATCAGCGAGTGTTTTTCGGGACAGTCACCAATCCCAAGAATGAAAAACTGCACGACCTCACGCCGCGTGAGCTGCTGACCTTCGCGCCGCTGGTCATTATTGCCTTCTGGATCGGCCTGTATCCCAAACCTTTCTTCCAGATTCTCGAGCAACCGGTGAACCAGATCGTTTACACCGTGAGAGGGAAAGACTATCCCGGTGTGCGAGCTCTAAACGCTTCGAGTCGGCCTCCCGCTGAGGTGGCCAATCCTGCCGTCGCGGTCCAGGTAGCGTCCAAGCAGCCCAAGGGGAGCAAGTAAGTGCTCGGCAACATCGCGCAAAACTTCGGCCATGTCGACTATGTGATGTCGCTCCCCATTGTTTTGCTGACGCTGTTTGCGTTGGGCATATTGCTGTTGGACCTCATGTTGCCGGCCCCATGGAAACGGCTCAACGCGCTGGCTGCATTGGTCGGAATTCTGTTTTCTGCGGTTGGAGTGGTGAAGATTCAGGTTGCGCTCAGGGTGGCCGGAGTTGCGGGAGAATCGGCCTTCCTGAACTCGATGGTCGTAGATCGCTTCACCATCTACTTCTGGTATCTGTTCCTCGCGGGCGCGGCCATTTCTATCCTGA
>JBGQIG010000333.1:0-3610 GCA_041498365.1 Terriglobia bacterium
CTTGGTGAAGAAGCTCCACACCACGCCAAACGCGTACGCTTCGCCGAGCAGATAGACGTCGCCCCGGCTGGCCACGATGGTAGCGAGCTGTAGAATCGTGATCAGGTTGATGATCCGGGACGTCGTTCCAAAACGGTGGTGCGGCTTGCGGAACCAGTCGAGCAGCACGCCATCCTCGGCCACCCGGTTGAGCACCCCGTTGGCGCCGATGAGGGACGTGTTGACCGCGCCGGAGAGGATCAGCACCCCCACCATGACCACAAAGACGTGGAATCCCAGGCGCAGCAGGGTGGGTCCGGCCAGGTTCATGGCCATGCCGCCGATCAGGTTGTCGTAGAACCGCGGCCGGTCGCCGTCCGGGATGATCATCACGGCGAAGAGGGAAATCAACCCCGTGCTCAGCACCGCGTAAACGCAAACAATGTTGGCGGTGATCCGGAGATTCTTCAGCTTCGGGTAGCCGATTTCGCGATAGATCTGGGCCAGCGTCTCGAAGCCGCTCATGGCCAGCAGCGTGTGGCCGAAGGCGACTACGATCATCACAAAGGAAAGCTGCGACCAGAAAGTTCCGTGCAACCACCCCATCGACTCCGCTGTGAACTTCAGATTGGACGGGGTGGGGGGGGGCGGTAATGCCACGTGGCCGCGCAGCAGCAGCGTCAGCGGGCACCATACCAGCAGCGCGATCACCATCACGGTGGTGATTTGCATGATCCGCAGCGCTTTCGTGCTGGACTCTTGCAGGCCCTTGGTGTTGGCCCACCAGAAATACAGGGTCACCGCCACGCCGAAAAACGCCGCGAAGTGGTGCGGCTCCACCCGGTACGGCTGGTGCGCCATCTCGGCGATCTCGTTGAGCAGGTGCCCCAGGTACTGTCCCGCGCTGACGCAACTGATCGGACCGGTCAGGATGTAGTCCACCACCAGGGCCGAGACCGAGATCTTGGCGATGTTGGGGCCGAGGCTGTCGCGCACCACGACATAGACCCCGCCGCGCACGAACATGCTGGAGCTTTCCATGTAGATGGACCGCACGGCGAAGCTGAAGACCATCACCGCCAGCACCATCCAGGGAGCGGACTTGCCGATGGCCTGTTCGGCGATGCCGCCCACGTAGAACATGGTGGACGCAAGGTCGCTCAGGACGATCGCCGCGCCCCGCCAGAAAGAGATAAAAGAGAGTGCTACCGTAGTCGCGACCACCACCTTGGTAGCTGTCGAGGTGGTGACGCCCGAAGCCGGTTGGAGGTCCAACGAAAAGGCTCCTTCTCACCTGCTTGGACAGGTGACTCCCAAATTCGCCTACGGGGTTAGCTGACGGACTAGGGCTTGAAAGTACCCCGTTCCGGTCTTCGCCGGAACTGCGCCCCGAAAAACTTGGGTCCCCCGTCTCCGCAAAGGAGTTCGGCCGAGTTTATTCTAGCACGCGCAGACCCAAGCCTGAGTGGCGCGAGGATGCTCCGTTCGGGTCTCTGTCATTCTGGTGTGACGCAAGCGGCTCAAACCCGGGCCGGTTTCTTTGCTACTCTCTCCCGCGGCCCAAGATCCGAATTCTCTCCGCGAGCAAGTGCACGCCAGTCGAAGGATTGTCGCCTTTGCAGCCCCGTAATTCCTGCCAAGTCTCCAGGTCCGTGGCCCGCCGGACGGCATCAGCGTGCAAGGCAGCCAGGCGCTCGCAAGGAACCTTTTTTTCGTAGTCGGGCAAGTATTTCCTGCACAAGCTTTGGACTTGTCCCCTCTCCATGTGACCGCGCTGATCCTGAAAGTGCAGCAGTATCCACAGCTCGAAGCAAGGATTTGAGACTGCCACAGGAATACCGTTCGCCTGCGCCTGATCCTTGGCCTCCGGTACGAATGGGTGCTCGTCGATGTCAAACACGCACCAAATCTCGTCGTACAGCTGGTTGCGGTCAGCGCTCCGTTTCGCTGCGCGTACTGCTTCTTTCTTCTTCTCTACAGCTCGTTCGACTAGTGTTTTCGGCGTCCCACCCGGACTCAACTCGAGTTCCACCAGGCTGCGTTGGAGATGCCGCATGCCTTGGAAGTAGCTTGGTTCGGTGCGGGTGCCCTCACACACGACCAGAATGCGCGCAAGTGGCTCTCGACGCGGTCCACGGCGGCGCAGGCGATCATGCTTCGCCATTCGCGGCCTCGAAGCAGTGAATGAAAGCCTCAGGGTTAACGAAGGGGATAGCTCCGTAACGCCCCTGCAGGTATCCACTCTCGAGGTTCTCGCTTCGCCTTGGCTTAAAATCGCTGAGCGGATACAGAACCGTGCTGGCGTCTTTGTTCTTCTCGGTAAACCAGATCTGGTCTCGCCTGAGGATGCCGCTGCTTAGTAAATTCGTGTCATGCGTATTGAAGATCAATTGGGCCGCTTGTGGATTCCGCGAGCGATCGTTAAACAGGCGTATCAGCTGTTCGGCGAGCAAGGAATGGAGGCTTGCGTCCAACTCATCGATGCAGACGGTTCCCCCGTCTTTCATCGCGGCGATTATGGGGCCCAGAAGCGCAAAGAACGCTATGGTTCCATCGGACTCCTCATCGAGCTCAAACGGAACAGTCCGGGTTCCGATTTGATGTAGCAACTGAACTTTCACCTGACCTTCTGAGATTTTCAGCTGATCAGTCTTAACCTTCAAGGTGGAAAACACAGCGTCCATGGCCTGCCTGACATTTTCGGGGTACTTCTCCTCTCGCACCGTCAGATCTGCGACCCCAAGATCGGCAACAGCCATCAGCTGCTTTACCGCACTTCTGTAGTCGGCCTTCTCGCAGAGCCGGGCAGTGCCTTCCTTGAAAAAACCGCGCTGCCCCCGCACGAATGACAACGAACTCGAGAACCACTTGTAAACCGGCAGGAGTGCTGGATGATTGTTCTGAGCTGCGGCAGAGAGAAATAGGCTGTTCTTGCGGGTTAGGCTCTCGATCGTTCTATTCTCGCCCGGCATCTTGGTGCCGAACGACATCGGCCCATGCGGCTTCCGGCTGAACCAGACCTGTTTCTTGCCAGTGGGATACGCAAAGAGCCACTCCTCTGTCACGGCAGCCGTGTCAACGCCAAATCCGTACTGGTGCCTCTTGCCATCAACAAAGAAGTCCACTACAAATCGCGATGGAGCACGTTTCGACGCTTCGTCAGCGGCAAACGGATCGACGGGGATCGGCGCATCAGGCGCCCAGTTCTTGTGAGAGGACAGAACCGCGTTAGCCATGAATTGCAGGGCCCTGAGAACGTTAGTCTTGCCCGAGGCATTAGCACCGTAAATCGCTGCGACCGGCAATACCCCCTCACGCAACCCTTCGCTGGTCAGGATCGCCTCCGAATGATCCTTGAACGAACCCGCCACAAGAGAAAGTTCCTGCTCATCTCGGAAAGAGCGGAAGTTCTCAAAACGGAAGCGCAGGAGCATAGAAAGTCGGTGCACGTCTACTTGATCGGGCGATTCATGCACGATCTTGACACAAAACAGCCATAAAATGTGGCCAAGCCATATTTTTCATCCAGTTAGGAGCCTACCAGTCTGGTCCTTACCTGCACCCTCCTCCGGAAGCGGTCGAGCGCCACCGCGCCCACGATGATGCCGCCGGTCAGGATGTCCTGCACCCA
>JBGQIG010000334.1:0-3610 GCA_041498365.1 Terriglobia bacterium
CCCGTTCACTTAGTGCCACGCGGTGCTGAGGTCGAGGAGATCGTGAGCGCCGCCGCGATTGCGGTTGTAGACGCCCAAGAATTGGAAGTATCGGGCTCAAGACTTGGCGTGGCGCTCGCCGCGACCGAAACATCAGGGATCTGAGGCGGAGCAAAGAGCTGATGGCCAGGGAGCTCTGGAGAGGGGGCATTACGCCGGCCTCCATGCGTCGTTCCTAGCCTTGTTCACTGGTCATGATGAAGAGCGGTTTCATCTCAAAGCTCTTGTAGTGCGGGCGCAGTCGTTCGATGTTGTAATGCTCTTTTACGTTCACCACTTTTTTTGACGCGATCACCGCGTCGACTGGCATGTTGTCATAGCGGCCATTCTTCAGAACCACGAGCCGCCCATGGATCTTACCGAGGAGCAAGTCGAGCGCAAGATTTCCGTAAGCCATGGGCACAATCGAGTCAATCGCATCGGGGTCACCACAACGGACGAGATAACCCAGCTTCTGATTGACTACGTCAATGACCTTGCCACCGTTGTACTTGGGGGAGAGCTCCTTCAGTTTCTCGGAGACCAAGTCGCCAATACCACCCAGCTTTTTGTGACCGAAAGCGTCGGTGGTTTCGCGCTCGAATACCATCTCCCCGCCTTCAAACATCGCTCCCTCGGAGACCAGCACTACCGAATAGCGGCTGGGATTCTTGCGGCGGTCGGACGCCATTAACTCCGCCAGGCGTTCAATGTCGAACTTGTGTTCCGGAATCACACAGCGATTGGCCGCGCCGGCCATGGTAGGCAGCATGGCGGTAAAACCGGCATACCTCCCAAAAACTTCGAGCACGAGAAACCGCTCATGCGAGCCGGCGGAGGTGCGCAAGCTATTGGCCATGGCGATGGTGCGGGTCACGCACGTGCTAAAGCCGATGCAGTAATCCGTTCCTGGTACGTCATTGTCCATGGTCTTGGGAATCGCGACCACCTTCACTCCCTCCTGGTAGAGACGCACGGCATAGCTCAGGGTGTCATCGCCGCCAATCGGAATCAGGTAGTCGATGCCAAGCCAGTCGAGGTTCTTCAGGACTTCGGGGGTCAGATCGTTCAACTCGCCTTTGTAAGCGTCTTGCAAATGCGGTGGAACACCGGACTTTTTCACTTTGCTGGGATTGGTGCGTGCTGTATGCAGAAATGTCCCGCCGGTTCGTCCCGCTCGATTGACTAGCTCCTCTGACAAGGGTTGAAAGTTGTCGCTGTTGTCATAGTCCTTCTCGCGCACGATTTCGACCAAGCCGGCCCACCCGCGACGCAATCCCAGTACGTCGTAACCTTCTCGAAGGGCGCGAATGGTTAGGGCCCGGATAGCTGGATTCAGGCCTGGCACATCGCCGCCGCCGGTCAGGATTCCGATCACCCCTCTTCGCACATTCACGTTCGCCACGTTCCACCTGCCTGGTTTGGTAGCAACAACCTTACTACTAAATCAGGCGTCCCAGTCCTGCAAGTGCGCGCGATCACATCACGTTGTGATTCCATCGGGCCCCGGTGGCTGCCATGCGTGGCGGGTTGCTCAGCCTATCAAGTGCATTTCTACGCTGGAGGGTGGCCCGTCCAAGCTTTGTTTGGGCGGGGGTTTTCTGCAGGGTGGACGCACCCTGACCGCAGGGAGGAGTCCGATCTCACTCTCAATTCTACGCAGGCATGTGGACAAGGTCTCCGCACCCGGCCTGAAGCCTGGGACGCATGAACATCCCCGCCAAGCAAAGCTTGGACGGGTCCCCCCGGGAGTTAGGATGCACGCGTAGGCTGGGCCACCCGCCACCCGCAAGAAAACCCCGCCCAAGCAGAGCTTGGACGGGGCACCCGCGAGCGCAGTATCTGTGGGATGAGCTGGGCTTTCCCTCTCATCGTCGCTGGTCCTAGTCTCCCGAGGGCAGGAGCGACTCCTCGTGGGCCGGCATGATCTCCGGCACAAAGTTCGTGGACGGGCACTCACCCAGAATTGGTTGGCAGGCTGCATCCGGACCATGTTTCGGGTGCACGAGGGGTTTCATCTCGGCGAACTGTTCCTGCTCGGTGGAGCCGTTCAGCGCCGTGGTGGAGGCCAGGCCACCGGCGATCACCTGCGTGAGCGCGTCGAAGTATCCGGTGCCGACGAAGCGCTGGTGCTTCACGGCCTGGTATCCGTATTCCGTTTCCCGGCTGAATTCTTTTTCCTGCAGGCGCGAGTACGCGGTCATACCGCTATCTTTGTAGCCACGCGCCAGCTCGAACATGCTCAGGTTCAGGGCATGGAATCCGGCCAGGGTGACAAACTGGAACTTGTATCCCATCTTGGCCAACTCCGGCTGGAAGCTGGCGATGGTTGCATCGTCGAGCTTCTTCTTCCAGTTGAACGAGGGCGAACAGTTGTAAGCCAGCAGTTTGCCGGGATACTTGGCATGAATCGCTTCCGCGAACCGGCGCGCTTCTTCCACGTTCGGTTCCGATGTTTCACACCAGATCAGGTCCGCATAGGGTGCGTAAGCGAGGCCGCGCGCGATGGCAGACTTGATTCCCCCGCGAATGTGGAAGAAGCCTTCGGGAGTTCTCTCGCCGGTGACAAATTCGCGGTCCCGCGGGTCGATATCGCTGGTGAGCAGGTGGGCGCTGTTGGCATCGGTGCGCGCCATGACGAGCGTCGGCACGCCCAGCACGTCCGCGGCCAGGCGAGCCGCTACCAGTTTTTGGATCGCCTCTGAGGTCGGCACCAAGACCTTTCCGCCGAGGTGGCCACACTTCTTCGCGGAAGAGAGCTGATCTTCAAAATGCACACAGGCGGCGCCAGCCTCGATCATGGCTTTCATCAATTCGAAAGCATTCAGGGTGCCGCCGAAGCCGGCTTCGGCGTCGGCCACAATGGGGGCCATCCAGTGCACACCGTTTTTGCCGTCCATGTGATGGATCTGGTCGGAGCGCAGCAGTGCGTTGTTGATGCGCCGGATCACGCTGGGCACGCTGTCCGCCGGATACAAGCTCTGGTCCGGATACATGTGGCCAGAGTTATTCGCATCCGCCGCCACCTGCCAGCCGCTGAGGTAGATCGCCTTCAGCCCGGCCTGCACCTGCTGGACCGCCTGATTGCCGGTGAGGGCGCCCAGGGCAGGCACATACTCTTCGTGATGCAGCAGCCACCACAGTCGTTCCGCCCCCAGACGCGCCAGGGTGTGCTCCACCTGGATTGTGCCCCGCAGCTTCTCGACTTGTTGGCTAGTGTAAGGGCGTTTTGTGCCGCTCCAGCGGCTGTTGGTGTGCCAGTGTTTTGTCATTTCTGTGGTGCTCAGAATGTGCATGGTTGCGGTATCCTGTCCGGCGTGCCGGTTCAATGACAAGTAAAACGCATTCACGCCAAAGCCACAAACCCGGTGGTCCGCCTCGACCAGGTCGTCCGATTCGGACTAGTCGGCCGGCACACGCGCGGCGGGACCCATTAAGATGTAGGACATGACAACCACCACCGCCCTCCGCAGTGACGTTGAGATGCAAATTCTTACTCCGGAAGCGAGCGCTTTCCTGACCAAACTGGCACGCGAGTTTGAAGCGCGGCGCCAGCAGCTTCTGGCCCGCCGCCGCGCCCGCCAGCAACAGA
>JBGQIG010000335.1:0-3581 GCA_041498365.1 Terriglobia bacterium
CGTCGTGCACGATCGCAACGCCCACAAACTACGCACACTCAGGCGTCAGTACGATGTGCAGGTTGAACCGGATTTACACTGCGCGGTAGAGCAGGCACATATTTTGATCATTGCCGTGCGGCCGGATTCAGTCCGCGAACTGCTGCAGCAGGTAGGCACGCGGGGACAGACCCAGCCGAGAATGGCTGTCAGCCTGGCCGCCGGCATTCCGCTCAAGAATCTACGCGGATGGATAGGCCGTCCAATGCGATGGGCACGCGCCATGCCCAGCCCGGTCGCGCGCAGCGGTCGCGGTCTTACGGCGATAACATTCGACCGCGATTTCCCCGCCGCAGCGCGTCGTGAAATACGGACTTTCTTCTCGCGGGTAGGAGTTGTCCTCGAAATTCCCGAGAGCAAGTTCGACGCCTTCACCGTGACTTACTCTTCCAGCCACGGCTACCACGCGCTGTCCGCGCTGGCCGGAGCCGCAGAGAAGCTCGGCCTGGATCGCAAGACAGCCTTGACCGCCGCCGCTCACGCCCTGGCTGACGGAATCCTGGCTTGGCGCGAGTCCGATGTTTCATTGGACGCGCTGCTGAACGAAGCCGCCACTCCCGGCGGCATCGCCGCCACCACCATGGCAAGCATGGATCAATCCGGATACAAGCGCATGGTGCAACAAGGTTTGCGAGCAGGGATGGGGCAAGCAAAGAGGAACGCGAAGAGATGAACCGACGGGGTGGCTGCACTGAGTCACAAACCGGCGCGGTGTTGCCGGGCGAAGATAGTTAGTGTAAACGCCTTTGGCTGTTGAAAAACTCGATATTTCAGAAATCAGCGAGAATTTTGGGGATAGAAAATGTCTAGACGAACAAAGAAAGTCGCTTGTAGGGCATCCTGCCGCGATCCAATTTCTGCGAATTTCTCCGGAGTGAGTTTTTCAACACCCACGCCTGTTCTCAACAGTTATCAGCAATATTATAATTCCAAGTTCTCGGGAGAGGCCATCATGATTCGCAAGGCGATCATCCTAGGGCTGTTGTTTGCTAGCGCAGTTCTCGTCTCTGCCGCAAAACAGAAAAAGTCTGAAGGCGCAATTACTGGTGTCGTCTCAACTGAGGACGGCCGAGCAGCAACCAATTTCCGGGTGTGCACTCTAGAACACCGGAAATATGGTGGGATGGAACAAACTCAAACCTGTTGTCTTGCCACGACGAACAGTGAGGGGCAGTTCACCATCGAGCACCTTAAACCCGGAACGTATGAGGTATTGGCAATCAACGATACCGAAGGGTACTCACTTGGAAACCAATCGCCCGGACAAGACGTCACGATCAACCAAAAGAATCCCAGCCCCAACATCACTCTGCAACTGCACAACAAAGGCGCAATCGTAGTGGCAGCGATTACAGACAAGAACACGGGAAAGCCTCTTCGCAATGCTGTTTTAGAGTACACAGGGATCGATTGCGAAGCTGTGGGTAACATTCTTCGAGATTTCGAAGGACGGTATTACCTCGCCGTTCCACCCAACTGCAACGTAGTTTTAATCGCCCGTACTAAGGGTTATAGAGGGTGGATTTACACGGACCCGGCTAATCCTTCCGCCCCGTTCCTAAGATTGCAACCGGGCGAACGAAAGGCCTTTGACATTCAGCTTGAAGCGCTGCCGCAATAGTCTTCGCGGCGATAACTGTTGAAAAATCGCCATTTCACTCATTGACCCGGTTGTCAGTGTAAACGCTGATTACCACAGTAATAACTTCCGAAATGACTTCCGAGTGACCCGTGATCCAGGAGCATTCGCCCCGGAGACAGTGCGACTTGGACTTGGGCAGGGATTGAACTAGCGCTGAGTTTTTTGAGAGATCGATCAAAATGGGGCGCATAGTCCTTAACGTTAAGTTGAAGGTTGCGGTCTCGGCACGAAATGACCGCGTCCATTACTCGTGCGATCCGCAGCGACAAGCGACCGCCCACTACGGCGTAAGCGCCAACGGCGACGCATAGTGCGCCTTGGCTGACTCCCATTGCTGACGCAGCTCATCGAGAAACCGCAGGAACTCGGGATCCTCCCGCATCGGCCGCAACAAAGGGTCCTGCTCGAACCAGGGGTAACAAGGGAATCCGGTGGTGGCGGCGCGGCTGAGCCAGCGCCGAGCCTCCGCGAACTGGCCCAGTTGGGCATAGGCTGTACCGATGCTGTAGGCGGCATGGTGATCCACCTGGGTGACGACAACAAGATCTTGCAGCAGTGCTCTGGCTGGCTGATTCTCGTGTCGTGCCGCAAGCAGGGCGGCAAGAGTGGCTCGGGCCCGGCGTTCGGTCTGTGCCCCGCCGTGCAAGGCCGCGAGCATAGACTCAGCCTGCGCGCTTCTCCCCTCGTAGTAAAGAGCCTGAGCCAAGGACCAGTCCGCCACGGTACTGCCGCTCAACTGCCGGAGTTCTGTCAGGAATCGCTCTGACTCCTGGAAGTGGCCACTGAAAAGCGCGCTCGTGCCACGCACGCGCAGCGCCTCAGCGCGGTTGGAGGGATTGATGTCCAAGCCGGCTCGCACTTCTGCCTCCACCGGCTCCATCAGGCCGAGGTGGTAGAAGGATGCGGCGAGGTAGTAGTGCGGCATCTCAAGACTGCGATTCAGTTCGAGCGCCCGGTGGCTCTCGGCAATCACCAAGTCCCAATCAAACTCAGCGTAGCGAGACACTGCGGCAATGGCTTCATGCGCCTCCGCCAGGTTCGCGTCCAGTTCCAGCGCACGCTGGGCTTCCTGGTGAGCGCGGTCTTCCCAGCTCTTGACCTCCCCTTCCGGTGAGAAGCGGATACGCATGAGGGCGCTCGCCGTGGCCAGACCAGCGTGGGCCAGAGCATCTCTTGCATCAAGGCGTAAAGCTGACTCAAACGCGGCGATGGCGGCGAGGGTTGACTCTCGCGTGAAACGGGCCATTTCGGTTCTACCGTTAAGATAGAGCTCGTACGCCGCAGGATTGTCCGTATACCTTCGGTAAAGCCGCTCGCGCTCGGCCGAGCTGATGCTGATCTGCAGAGCCACCGAGATTTTCTCGGCGATGGCGTCCTCCAGGCTGAGCAAATCGGATCGCGCAAGGTCGTAGTGCTCTCCCCAAATGGAGGCGCCGTCGCTCACGCGCACGAGTTGCGTGCTGACACGAAAGCGTTCGCCCGTTTTCTGCAACGTGCCCGTAGCCACGTAATCGGTATCTAACAACTGCCCGGCCTGGCGGGAATCGGCGTGCTGCTTCTCATATTGCAGAACGGCGCTAGTGGGGCGCAAGCGTAGCCGTCCTACATTGGACAGCTTGGTGATGACGGCGTCCGCGATGCCGACTCGTAGAAAGCCTATATCCTCGTCACTGGTGAGGAGATCAAACGGCAATACCGCCAGCGTGATCCGGTCGGAAGAAGGGGGCGCCTTACTGCGCCCTAGATGAGCGCGATAACCAACTGCGATGGCTACGATGAGAGCGTGAGCGTCGTGAAGCGAGCGACGGGCATTCGTTGCGTCGTCGGCGGGAGCATGGAGCCGGGGAAGGGCTGGCGTCCCGCCGGCCGAGGCATGCCTCTTCCCGAGCCCGTTCGCGAG
>JBGQIG010000336.1:0-3578 GCA_041498365.1 Terriglobia bacterium
CTACCGGCGCGGCGGATTCGTGACGTTTCGCAATGTTCCGGAAATGCCCGAGCCCTTGCCTGCCTTCCCCGGTGGCCGGTTCCTGCAATTTCGTCAGGTACTGACGGAAGAGCATATGTACAACCTTACCGCCGTCAGCCTGCAGACCCGGGAGCACAATTTCGGCGTGATCCTGTTCCCGCACACCGCACGCAGAATGTTCGGCTCGTCGAATCTTCGGCTTCTCATCGGACTGGCGTTGCAGATCGGCCTGACCCTGGAAAACTACGTGGTCATGCATGACGCACAGCGTCGCACCAAGGAGTTCGCGCTTCTTACCCAGATCGGGCAGGCGATCAGCTCGCGCCTGGACCAGGACGAGATTCTGCGTACGGTTCAGCATGAACTGGGCCAGATTTTCGACACCAGCGACTTCTATATCGCATTCCAGGAGGGCGACGAGATCCGTTTCGAACTGGAGGTGGAGAAGGGGGAGACCCTACCCAAGCGCTCGCGCAAAGTAGCCAATGGCCTGACCGAGTTCATCATCCGCAGCGGCCAGCCCCTGGTGATCCGCGCCGAACTGGAAAAGGTCCGGGAGCGGCTGGGCGTCACATTTGTGCCGCCGCGTCCAGCCAAGTGTTTCTGTGGCGCTCCCATCCTGCTTGGAGGCCGGCCGGCCGGAGTCATGGCGGCGTTGAACACGGAGCGAGAGTACGGCTTCGAGCAGCGCGACCTGGAAGTGATGCAGACCGCGGCGGGTCAGGTTTCCGTCGCCGTGGAAAACGCCCGGCTGTTCGCCGAGGAGAAACGGCGCGCCCGTCAGTTAACTTTCCTGAACAATATTTCGAAGACGGCGATTTCGAGCGACGACTCTGAGCAGATGCTGGCGGACATCGTCGGCCATATCCAGAAGAATTTCAGTTTCGACCATATCGGCATCGGCATTCTCGACTACATGACCAAGGAGATTGAAATCAAAGCCGAGGCCGGCATCACGGCCCAGGCCCTGGGCAAACGCATCGCCCTGGGCGTCGGCATTCTCGGCCGGGTGGCGCGGACCGGGGAGAGCGCGCTGGTCCAGACCACCGGTGAGGCACAACTGCAGGGTGTGCTGCCAGGATCGCGATCCGTTCTGTGCATTCCAATCACATATGGCGAAACCTTGCTCGGTGTGCTCAACGTGGAGAGCCAGAAGGAAGACGCTTTCACCCCGCAGGACCGGCTGATCATGAACACCCTGGCCGACTTGCTGGCCACCGCATTGCACAATGCCTTCGTGTTCCAGAAGCTGCAGCAGCAATCCATTACTGATGGACTTACCGGTATCAAAACGCGACGGTTTTTTTTCGAGGCACTGGGTTCGGAGTTGAAGCGCGCGTCCCGCTCCGGCCGTCCGGTCTCCGTGGTCCTGATGGACCTGGACAAGTTCAAAGGAGTGAACGACACCAAGGGACACCTGGAGGGTGATCTGGTTCTGACTCGAGTGGGGCGGCTTCTGGAACAGAAATGCCGGCAGTCGAACGTGGTGGCACGCTACGGAGGCGACGAATTCATCATCCTCATGCCGGAGACGGGAGTGGAGCAGGCGCTGATCCTGGCCGAACGCCTGCGCTTGTGGGTCGCCCAGGACCCGACGCTCAGCGAGCACCACATTACCGGCAGCTTCGGAGTGGGGAGTTTCCCGGTGCACGGTTTCTCCATGGAAGATATTATTCGCGTCGCGGATGCGGGCATGTACGTCTCCAAGCACAAGGGCGGCGATCTCGTCTCTACCGCTGAAGAGCTTGCCGAAGGCGAAACTGCCGCGGTGCGGCGGCGGCTGATTTCCGGATATATCGAGGGCTTCCTGCAGCGCGAACATACCGGTCCAGAGCATCTCGAGGAACTCATCTCGACGCTGAAGAAGATGGTTGGGGATGAGGACCACAACGCGCTGGTTTTGCGGGAAGCCATCGAAACCCTGACCAGCGCCGCAGAGTCGCGTGAACAGAACAGCGCCGGGCACGGCGAGATGGTGGCCCGGTATAGCGAAATCATCGCCCGCTCGCTGGGCTTGTCCCCGGAGGAAATTGGCGATCTGGCCTTCGCCTCCCGGGTGCACGATGTGGGAAAGCTCTTTGTCCCAGAGAGAATCCTGAACAAACCGGGGCCCCTGACTGAAGACGAATTCTATCTACTGAAGTGGCACGCCCGGGTGGGAGGAGAAATCCTGGCCACCTTGCCCGAAGGCAAAAAGTTGCAGGAAGCGGTGCAGCACCACCATGAGTCCTTCGACGGCGGGGGCTATCCCGACGGGCTGCGCGGCGAGAAGATCCCCCTGTGGGCGCGTATCATGGCCATCACCGACGCTTATGTGAACATGACCACTGAGCGCTCGTTTGCGTCCGCCAAGACCAGCGAACAGGCGCTGGCGGAGCTCGAAAAATTGAGCGGCACACGTTACGACGGTATGCTGGTGCGCATTCTGCTTCGCGAACTCAAGGCGGAGAGAACGTCGAGTTGGGGAAGCTGATGTGGGCGCCGAGCGTCCCGCTCGTGCAGCTGCCTAAAGTCAAACAACTCTTCGTTAGAGAGCAAGAGCGAGGTTAGGGGAGCACGAGCGAGGACGCTCGCGCCTACATTGGCACGGCCCCTTGCCAATTCGTACACGAAACTTCACACTATCTCCTGCATGCCAATCCCTCTTTCTCTTTCTGGCAAGGTTGCGCTCATTACCGGCGGCTCGCGCGGCATCGGCGCGGCTACGGTCCGCATGTTTGTCGCCGCTGGAGCGCGCGTGCTGTTCAACTACGAAAAGTCCAAGGGTCCGGCCGAGCAACTGGTCAAAGAACTCGGGCAGCAAAACTGCGCTGCGGTGGCCTGCAATCTCTCGGGCACCGAGACGGCGCAGGAACTGGTTGCCACAGCGGTGAAGCGGTTCGGACGGCTGGACATCCTGGTGGCCAATCACGGGGTTTGGCCGCCGGAGGACGCGCCCATCGAAAGGATGTCCGATGCACAATGGCGCAGCACGATCGCGATCAACCTCGATAGTGTCTTCGCCTTAACCAAGCACGCGGTGGCGCAGATGAAGAAGCAGGGGAAATCGGGCGCTGCCGCCGGACACATCGTGCTCGTCAGTTCCACCGCTGGGCAACGCGGAGAAGCGTTTCACTGCGACTACGCCGCGACCAAAGGGGCGCTCATCAGCATGGTCAAGGGCCTGTCCACGGAACTGGCGCGAGACGCAATTTACGTCAACACAGTAGCGCCGGGCTGGGTGGACACCGACATGTCTGCCCCCGCTCTGAACGATCCCAATACAAGCGCCCGCATCTTTTCAGCGATCCCGCTGGGACGGGCAGGCAAGCCCGAGGAAATCGCCGCGCCGATTCTTTTCTTGTGCACAGAATATGCCGGCTTCATCACGGGTGAGGTCTTCAACGTCAACGGCGGAGCGGTGCTGATAGGCTAATGTAGGCGCGAGCGTCCCGCTCGTGCGGGGCTCTGCACGCGCGGGTCGCTCGCGCCTACAATAGCCGATCCGCACCGCTCCGCCGTTGACGGTGAAGACCGCACCCCTGTTGTAGCCGGCCTATTCTGTGCCCCGGAAAAGA
>JBGQIG010000337.1:0-3576 GCA_041498365.1 Terriglobia bacterium
GATGCTGCGCGGTTTGCGGGAATTATGGCCGCGAAAAATGAGCAGATCGCAAGCGCGCCCGCAGCCACGGTCAGCGCGAGCGGATCCCACGAGGAAACGCCATACAGCTGGGCGGAGATCAACCTCCCGGCGCCAACCGCCAGGGGCAACCCCAGGATCAGTCCGACCAACACTCGCTTGAATGCCCCACCCAACACGAGTTGAATCACTTTCGGGCGGTCGGCGCCAAGCGCCATGCGAATGCCGATTTCGTTGGTTCGCTGCGCAACAGTATAGGCCGTGACGCCGTACAGTCCAACGGCTGCCAGTACCAGAGCCACAATCCCGAACAAGCCGGCGAGGCTGGCTACGGCGCGCTCCTGATCGAAGGAAAGATCAACTTGCTGCTGCATCGTCCTGATGCTGTTGATCGTCAAGTTGGGATCCAAGTCCGCCAGCATCCTGGTGAGCAGCGCCTCAAGCGCGCCGGAGGACATATTGGTTACCAGCATGATTCCGCCGATGAAGTGCGAGCGCAGCTCCAGTTTCTTCATCAGGTCGTTGGAGTAGTTCACATTCTGAGCCAGCGGCACGTAGAACATGGGACGCGCAGGCCGGCTCAGTCCCCCGCCCGCAAACTTCGCATCGCGCACGACTCCGACGATGCTGAATGTGCTGGCAAGTTCGGGCAGGTCCAGCCCGAAGTGCTGCGCCAGCGGGTCCTCGTCGCTCTTGAAAAAGCGCTTCACGAAGGCCTCGTTGACGATCGCCACCGGCGCCGCGGTTTCGTTGTCCGCGGCGGTAAACGCTCGTCCGCGCAAAATCGGCATGCCTAAATTCTGAAGATAGTCGGCGCTCACGCGGTCCCACGACGCGCCTGATTCTCCGCTTAACTGCCCGGCAGGATGGCCGGCTACCATAATGAGTTCGCCCCAGTTGTCGGTGAGCGGGTTATACATCGCCAGCCCGGATCCTTTCACCCCAGGCAAGCGATCGAGTTCTTCTTCCAGCTGGCGGTAGAGTGCCGCCAGCTGGGGCTGCGTGTAGCTAGCTGGCGGGTTGTTGATATCTACCTCCACGCGCCCTTGTACCTGATATCCGAAATCCTGATGTTCGAGCTTGTTCAGGCTTCGCGCCAGCATCGTCGCACCGGCGACCAGGACAACCGACAAGGTGGCCTGCACAACCAGCAGCGCTTTACGGGTGAAAGAAGAACGATCCCTGGTGCCGCGGCCCGATCCCCGCAGTGCTTCGGCCGGATCGGTACGCGTGGCAAGCCACGCGGGAGCCGCCCCGAAAATGATTCCCGTCACCAGCGCCAACCCGAAGGCAAACGCCAGTACCATGAGCGATGGTGCGGCACTGATCGGAAGGAAATGGGCGCTATGGAACGCCAGCGCAAGCAGCAGCCGCGCCGCTGCCATCGCCACCAGCAACCCGACAATGCCGCCGCCAATGGCGAGCAGGACGCTTTCCGTGAGCTCCTGCGTAATGATCTGCCTGGGTGTGGCGCCCAGGGCCAGTCGCACTGCCGTTTGCCCACGACGCGCTACCCCGCGAGCCAGCAGCAGGTTCGCCACGTTGGAACACGCGATGAGTAGCACCAAGCCGCACACCGACAGCAGGATCTGCAGACTCCGCCCGTACTCTTCTTTCATCACCGCCACGCCCGCTCCGGCGGGTACTACGTCGACGACCTGCTTGGGAAGCATACGGATCACGTCCGCCATCCAGTTGGCAGGATATCCGGAATCGTTCTGCAACCATTGCCGTAGCACTCCGGTCAGGCGCGGGGCCATTCCATCAATCGAAGCTCCCGGCCGCAATCGGCCGATCATGCGCAGCCACGCAGAGATAGGCTGATGCAGCAAACTGCCCTCACCATTAATCATGGGTTCCTGTTGCAACGGGACCCAGATATCAGGAGGGTCGCTTTGCAGCGTTTCGCCGAAAAATCCGGTGGGCGCGACGCCGATCACGGTCAGAGGATGGCCCTCCACGACGAAAGTTGAACCGACTACCGAAGGATCGGCGGCATAAGTGGTCTGCCAGACACGGTGGCTGAGTACCGCAACCGGCGAAGCAGCCGGCTTGTCGTCACCCGGGGTAAACACCCGTCCGCCGAAGGCACGCACTCCAAGCGTTGAGAAATAATTGCCGGTGACGTATTCCGAGCGCAGAGGTCTGGCAGCCGATTCGACGCCTTGCCGCCGCACGCTCAACCGGCCTCGCCCGGCCTGGAAGGCGGTAACTTCCTCGAATTCCGGACTTTCTGCCTTCAGCCGCTCGTATAAAGGGAAGGAAAACATTCCCCATTGGTCCTGAGGACCCCCTTCTACGCAGCAATCGTCGCCTTCGCCGACCCGATACAGCCTTCCGGGATCAGAAACCGGCAGCGAGCGCAGCATCACCGCGTGAATCAACGTAAATATTGCCGTGGTCCCGCCGATTCCCAAGGCCAGCGTTAATACCGCCGCTACCGTGAACACAGGCGACAACCGGAACTGTCGCAGGGCGTACCTTAGATTGCCGGGCAAGTTTTGCATTGCACACCTCTCAATCCTGTACGAAGCCAAGTCACCTTGGGTTCCCAAATCCAGCAAACTTGTGAACGCCGCCCGCACTCCGGCGCAATTCCGCTTCGCGCTGTTCTATTGACGCTTCAAGGAGTCGTTTGTCACCTCTCTGCACGGCCAGAACAATCCGATTTGCAGGCTAATGCCTGATGGACGCGCAAATCGACAACTGGCCCGCCACCCGGAAATGAGCAAGGGGATATTTCCCGCAAAATGTGCTATTGTGAATTGGTAGACTCCCGAAGTAGGATTGCCTGACTTCTCTGAAGGGCGCGCTTTGTGGCCTTCCCTCCACCGACTTCAGCCAATTTAGGTTAACGTCCCGTAGTGTCCTGGAAGCGGCTAACAGCCGAGATCCTGCACTCGTGGTGCTTCGAAGAGTACAGGGAGAATCAAGATGAAGAGTTTGTTTGTTGGCAATATGAGCTTTCAGACCACGGAAAGCGAACTGCGCGAGCTTTTTGCTCCGTTCGGGCAGGTCACGCGCGTGCACATGGCCATGGATCGGGAAACCGGCCGCGCGCGCGGTTTTGCGTTCATTGAAATGCCCAACGATGCGGAAGCTGCTCAGGCCATGACCGCCCTTGATGGAAAAGAAGTTGGCGGGCGCAACTTGAAAGTCAATGAAGCGCGCCCGAAGGGCGAAAGTGGCCCACCGCGCGGCCCCAGGAGTTTTGGCGGTCCCAGCGGAGGCCGCGGCCCGGGTGGCGGTGGTGGCCATGGCAAGGGCGGCGGTGGGCGAGACCGGTTCTCGAACGAGGACTACCGCGAGTCCGCGCGGCAGCCACGCGAACCGCGCTGGTAGTTTTCAAGTGCCATAGAAATCGTCGGGCGGTCCCGGTTTGGCCGGCACCGCACGCTGCTGTGAGGAGAGGCTATGACAACGACATTCCAGAAGCGGCAGAAGGAAATGAAGCGCATCGAAAAGCGCAAGATGAAGGAAGAGAAGCGCACCCAGAGAAAGGCCGATAAGACCAACTCCAAGGAAGGCGGATTCGATCCCGCTTCCGATCCCGCTTCC
>JBGQIG010000338.1:0-3553 GCA_041498365.1 Terriglobia bacterium
AGGCGAAGAGCTGGCGTTTTGCACTGGAATTGGCCGAGTGCTAAGCGCCAATTGCTAATTGCTTATTTCCAGCTCAAAAAAGAAAACCCACCGGTCGTCTGCTTGGGGCGTGCTCGGGTCGACGACCGATGGGCTACCGTTTCTCCTTACTCACCCTGTTGTTTTCAGGAGTATTGGAGATTCTAAACCCAGTGGCAGCCGAAAGTTTCGCGATATTTTGTAAATGTTTGTAATTCCAGGGCTACTGCGGAATTGCCATCGGCCGTGCGGCCATTAGTTCGGTGAAACGTGGGTCTTTGCGCAGCCCGGCAAACTCTTCGTCTTTGTAGACATCTTCGATCCCTTTATAGCCCTCCTCCATGGCACGGCGCAGATATTGCAGGGAGCGGTCGGCGATTCCACCCTTGGCATAGAGCTTGGCCAGCACATAATAGTAGTGGGCCCGGTCGGCCGGGGAGGACATCTGTGCCAGCACTCCGGTGTGGGAGGTTCGCTCAAAAATATCGGGATCCAGTTGCAGCGCCTGGTTATAAGCCAAGCCAGCCTTCACGTAGTCCTTCCTGGCGAAGTATGCGGCCCCCATATTGCTGTAGAAAGAGGCGGAATCCGGGTGCAGTTTGATGGCAGCCTCGTATTGCTTGATCGCTTTCCCGTATTTTTTTTGAAGATAGTAAATCACACCCAGGTTGTTGTAGGCGTCGGCAAACTGACGGTCGTTCTTGATGGCGCGTTCGAAGTCCTTGCGCGCTTCACTGAAGCGCGCCATTTGCAGTTCGTTTATGCCAACCTTGTTGTACAGCCGGGCGTTGTTAGGTTCTTTTGCTAAAGCAGACCGGTAATAATCCAGCGCGTCCAGGTACGCTTTTTCCGCTCGCAGGGTGTCGCCGCGCTGTTCCAGGTCTGCGGCGGCAGCGTTTGGTGATGGGGGCTCGGCGCGTCGTAGGGGCGGCGGACTGACCTGAACCTGCTGCTCAGAAGGACGGGCCTGAGCCAGAACGTAGGGACTGCCATAAATCGCTGCGGCCAGAAGGTAAGACAGAAATCGACGACCCATAAGTCCACTCCTGCAACCGGCGAGCCAACCAGTCGCACCCCGCCTACTGGGGAACTTTACCGCCGGTGTCCGCGGGCTTGGGCGGCGGATCGTTAGACGGTTTGTCGTCGTTAAAGATACCCGCAATCTTGCCAAAGAAACCCTTTTTCTTCTTGTTCGGGTCCTCTGTGGCGCTGGCCTCGGTCCCTGGCTGCGCGCCGGGCTGGGTGCCGGGCGGCGGAGGCGGAAGGGCTTTCTCCCCACCCAAACCGAAGACGCGGGAGAAGAAGCCGCGCATCCCTGCGCCCTGATCGCAGGTCTCGTTGGGTTCCGTGCCGGCGATAAAGGCCGCGCTGTAAGTTTGGGGACAGGACGGCGTGGCCAGCAGGTTGGTGGTCTTGTCGAGTTGCACATCCACCACTCCCGCAGGCTGGGAGAACGGCCGGGCGTCGGAGTACTGGGGGAACATGACGGCTTTCTTCATGAACTCGGCCCAGATCGGGGCTGCGCTCTGCGCTCCGCTCAGACGAATGTCGCTGTAGTCGTCGTATCCCACCCACACTATGCACAACAGATTGCTGGTGTAGCCGGCGAACCAGCCATCATGCGAACTCCCGGTTTTGCCGGCTGCGGGCGAGTTGAAACCACGGGCACGGACGGGGAATGCGGTCCCGAAATTCATAACCCCTTCCATCATGGTGGTCATCAGATAAGCGACGCGAGGGTCGAGCACCGGGCGCGTGTCCGGCTTGAAGTCGAGAACGATATCGCCGTTGGCATTGCGCACCGAGTTGACCACGGTCGGAGATATCCGTACCCCCGAGTTGGCGAAGACGGTGTAGGCCGCCGCCATGTCCATGGGAGTGGCATCGTACGCGCCGAGTGCCATGGCGGGCGTGGCTTTCACCGAAGTGATCCCCGCGGCTTTGGCCAGATCGGCCACTTTGTCGTAGCCTACCTCCTCGGCTAGCTTTACGGTCGCGTTGTTCAAAGACATCGCCAGTGCGTAGCGGGCGGTCACGTCGCCGTGGTACTCCTCTTTGTAGTTGCGCGGCTCGTAGATCTGGTCGCCGTAGGCAAACGTGCTGGGTGCATCCGGCACCAGCGACGCCGGAGTAAAGACAGGATTGGCGCCATCCAGCGCCGTGTTCATGGCTGCGGCATAAACGAAAGGTTTGAAAATAGATCCGGTGGGACGCTTCGCCACCGCATGATTCAACTGGCTGATGCCATAGTTGCGCCCGCCCACCAGCGCCAGAACCTCACCGGTGTGCGGATCCATGGCGACCAGCGCCACTTGCGCCTGCGGGCCGGGCAGGACTTTGGTTTCAAACTTGTTCTTCCCGATCTTGATGCGCTTGGTGCGCAGTTTCGTCACCTGCTCGTCCACCAGCTTCATGCCAGTTTCTACGGCTGAGGCGGCCGCCTTTTGCAGATCGGGATCGAGCGTGGTGTAGATGCGATAGCCCTGGTCGTTCATCTGGCGTTCGTCAAGTCTGCTGATCAGAGTTTCCCGCAGCAGGTCTACGAAGTAGGGTGCGTCACTGGCTTCCACATTGGGGGGCGCCAGTTTCAAGGGTGTGGCCTTGGCCTTCTCTGCGTCAGCCTGGCTGATGGCGTGAGTTTCTACCATGCTGTCCAGCACCAGGTTGCGGCGCTCCAGGGCGCGCTCGGGATGGCGGTAGGGCGACAGATAGCTGGGCGCCTGGATGATTCCGGCGATCAGTGCAGCCTCCGCCGGTGAAAGGTCTTTCAGGTCTTTATTGAAGTATGCCTGCGATGCCTGGGCGAAGCCGCTGATGGTGAACGAACCGCGCTGGCCCAAATCCACACGATTCGCGTAAAACTCGAAAATCTGTTGCTTGCTGAGCTTCTGCTCCATCTCCAGGGCAATCAGCATCTCCGACATCTTGCGTTTTACGGTCTTCTGCGGCGTCAGGAAGAACGCCCGGGAAAGCTGCATTGTGATGGTGGAACCACCCTGCTCGTGGCGCTGGCGGGTGACGTCAATCCATGTGGCCTCCGCCAGGCGGATAAAATTCACGCCGCCGTGCTGGAAGAAGCGCCGGTCTTCAATCGCCAGCACCGCATCCACCAGCAGCTTCGGAATTTCGTCATACCGGACCAGTTGCCGCTTGGAGCGCTGTTCCGCATCGAACAGGGAAGTCATCATCTGCGGTTCCAGTTCGTAGGCCGCCAGCTCGCCCGATTGGCTGCTGATGCTTTCGACCTTGCCGTCCCGAATCCGGATGATGGCCGACTCCGGGCTGTGATACGAATCGGGACCAGGCTTGATCTCAATTCCGCCCTGGAGCAGGCGGTAGGTGCCCATGGGCGATTTACCAGCACTACTCTCGGCGTAACCGGCGCGACGGAGTTGAGCCGCAATGTCTTTAACTTCGATCTTCGCGCCGACCCGCACCACACGCGCCGTGGCGTACAGCCTGGCGGAATTGCCGAAAACCGGACCCTTGAAGCGCTGGTCAATCATCCGGCCAAACTTGACGTAGTAATAGGTAA
>JBGQIG010000339.1:0-3550 GCA_041498365.1 Terriglobia bacterium
AACTGGAAGCTGAGCGAGCAGTCCCACGACTCCCGCAAGACCGATGCGCAGACCATCGAATTCCCGGTGACGATCGCGCCGGACGGAGAACAGGTAGTGACCTACACCGTGCATTACTCGTGGTAGCGTAGCGCGGGCTGGGTCGGGGGCATCTTGCCCTCGGGGTGGGCGGGACGCCCACCCGACTGCCGGCGGGACGCCGGCGCTACGTTGGGTCCGGGGAATCTGAAATCTTCTTGACGTCTGCCGCCGGGTACTTCACCTCGGGATACATCCGGTCGAAAACCACCCAAAGCAAAGCCAGCAGCACAAACAGGAAGACGCTGCCTTCCGGCCCGGCAGAACCGCCCGTTAGCCAGTCCGGCCCGTGGAAGGAGGAATGCAGCAAGTGTCCGGGAGGCGTCCACCCGCTGTTGGGCACGGAGTAGACATAGCTTTCGCCCCAGTCCCACGAAGCGTGGAAGCCGACCGCGAACCAGAGGTTCCCGATGCGGCGAAGCGTCAGGCAGAAGAAAAGACCGATCAGGACCGCGCCGAGAATACCGACCCGGCTCTCTCCCGGATTCTCCAGGTGCAGAGCGCCGAAGCCTGCGGACAGCAAAACCGCAGCCGGCCAGAACCCAACCGCCTGGGTCAGTGTGAACTGGGTATACCCCCGGGTAAAGAATTCTTCGTAGAAGCCTACGAGCAAAAAGAACGCAGCCCAGAACACGGCAAACTTCACCATGCGCACACCGTGTAGAGCCAATGTTCCGAAGTCAAAAGCCTTGGCGGTATGCAAAGCCAGCAGTAGCATGGAAAGCGAGACCATTCCCCACACAGCGCCCACCCAGAAGAACTTGCCAAAAGCGCTGCGCAGCGGCAGGCCGTAGCACCCGGATGCCCTGTTTTCAATCCTGGCCATCACCAGTGCAGGAGCCACAACGATAATTGCGAGTCCCAGTTCCGCCGCTGTCTGTAACCATAGGCGCGACACATCGGGTAAACCGTGGGCGACCAAAACAAACAGACAGAAACGAAGCGCTCTGTACATGAGCAGGTAGAGAACAAGACGCCATACCGGGCGAAGGCCATCCGGCCCGACAAATATCTTCTGCACCCGCGCTTCAAATGGGGAGAGCCCTATGAGGTCGTAGCCGGGACCGGAGAAGATGCTGGGCGGTGGGGATGCTGGAGGAGTCTCGTCAGGTACAGGTACGATTTCTTTTGACTCATCCATCGCGGAATTTCCAGAATGGTCCCTCGACATGGTAAAACACTCGCCGGTTCCTCATGAGCACATTCTTCATCCGTGAACGCTTCGGCCAGCCCCAGGTCCTGGCGGCGCTTCTTCTGCTGGTATTTCTGGCGCAATGTATCTGGCTGGTGAGGCGGGGGGACGCAGACCGTGCGCTTGATCCGGAACAGTTCCATCGTCCTGAGATCTATCGTCTTGAGCGCGGGCGCGCGCTGTGGAAGAACCGCGGCCACGACGCCGCCCGCTATTCACCTCCGGCCGCGCCCGCATCCGAGAATGACACGGAGCTCGCTCTTCAACCCTCCTCTGAAGGCAAGGCTTTCGACAAAAATCATTCCAACTTGTGGTACCTGATTGCGGCAGCGCCTTTGCTGTGGCCTTGGGCACATCCTCAGACGGCAAGAAATCTGCAACTATGGATAGCAGCACCCTACCTTGCATTCGGCCTGCTGCTCGGAGCTTCGCTCTGGTACGTTTCGCGCCGGCTGTTCGGCAACGCGGGCGGATACGTTGCGCTGGCACTGTATTGCTTCTCGCCGGGGATTATCCGCGCAAGCGCCCTCTGGTCGGCTGAGCCTGAAACAGGCGCGGCGTGGGGAGCGTTTGGAGCAATCTTCACTGCCATCGCTGTGGCCCATACGTTGTACGCGCCACGCGAAGTGATCCTGTGGAACTGGCGCCGCATTGTGCTGCTGGGATTGTCGCTGGCTCTTGCGGTTGGCTCCCAATTTTCTCTGATTATCGTTGTCCCAGCCGCGCTGGCCTTCATGCTCTACCTTGCCCCCGCCCGGCAAATGGCAGCAGCAGCGATCTGGGTGGTCGCTTGTGGGATCGCCCTCCTGCTCCTCTATGCGGCCTATTTTTTCCACGCGCACTCTTTCTGGCAGGGCCTTCAGTACGCATCTTTCTTCGGCATCTCGTGGAAGGCATACGCCATGCCGCAGGCCTACCATCGGGTCCTCACGCAACTGGGACAGAGCAGCCCCGCACTCGTGGTCGCATTGCCCGTGGCCTTGATTACATACTTCAGCTGGCCCCGGGCGCGATACTTCGGCAACACCGCCCCGCTGCTGCTCTCGGTTCTGTTTCTGGTGCTCGCAGTCGGCACACCGCACTATCCCGGACTCGGTTTTCAGTTCACAACAGTTCCATTCCTCTTTGTCTTCACCGCCGGAATCGCGGCCGACTTGCTGGAAACTCGCCAACGGCAGATCGCCCTGGCCAGTGTCTGGGGGTTGTTGCTTGCGAATGCAGCATGGAACCTTTGGGAGTTGGCCCGGGTGGGACGCGGGTGACGAAAGTCACACTTGTCTTTCAATCACTTAGCAATCACGACGACCAGGCGGTTCCTGGACAGTGTCTCGGTAATTTGACAAGAAGAAGACGCAACTTACTTAGCGCCCGGAGGTTCTAATTGGTAAGTCGGGGTTTTTGCTCAGGGGGCTGCGCCATGGCTGCGAAACTGGGGTATGATTCGTATGTGGAGCGGCTGAACCCAGCCACGGTGGCGGCACTTGCGCTGGTACTCGGTGCGCTGGTTTTTCTTGCCTTCACCCCCAATGCAGTGGCGCAAATCAACGGCACGCCCGCATCGGTGACCTCGACCAATTTTGGCGGACATCTTAATTCCACGCCCGGCGTACCCGCCAGCATCACCTCTCTGGGCCCTAACGGTCTCCAGCCCAGGAATCCGTTTTTCAATCAACCGGCGTGCTGCATCAATCCGTTGTTTCCCGTGAATCCGAACCCGCCGCTGTTCCAGCGTCACCATCGCCATCAGCGTGGCCAGTTTTTCCCCGGAAGTGGGGCGGTTTACGTGCCTTACGCGGTTCCGGTTGTAGTGGAGCCGGAACCGGGTGCCGCGGCGGCGGAAGCAAATCGGGAACAGGAAGAAGATGACGACCGTGGCGGCCCCACCATCTTCGACCGGCGCGGTTCGGGACAAGCGGCTCGCTCCTACGCAGATTCCTATGCGCAGCAGCGGACAAGTCGAGCCCGGGCGGAAACACAATCAGCTGCCGTAGACAAGCCGGCTGGCGCTGAGACCCCGGTCGCCGACCAGCCCCAGACCGTGCTGGTCTTCAAAGACGGTCATCAGCTGGAGGTTCAGAACTACGCCGTGGTAGGAGATATGCTCTGGGACTTGACCCCCGGTCGTCATCACAAGATCCCGCTCGCGGACCTGGATCTGACCACCACCGCGAAACAGAATGAGGATCGCGGCGTCGATTTCCGGCTGCCGCCCCAACCTGAAACGAAAAAGTAAATGCCTACCCGGTTTGCCATCGCGATCATCGCGACTGCGATCTCAAC
>JBGQIG010000340.1:0-3546 GCA_041498365.1 Terriglobia bacterium
AGTTCGGGCCCAACCCGAACGTGACCGTCTTCGAATGGCTGAACCTCATGCCCGAATTCCATAGCAAAGTCGCGGTCTATGCCACCTGGAACGTATTCAAAGATATCTTCAATGAGAAGCGCAGCGGCCTGGTCATGCAAACCGGATGGGACCCGCCGGAGAAAGGGAAGCTCACCCCGCGCCAGGAACTGATGAACGAGTTGTATCGCACGACTACGCCTTTGGATAACGAGGACACCCTGAATTCCTTTATCCAGGTGCCATTGCTCGACTATGTGAAGACTGACCATCCGCGGGTGCTCTTCGTGGGTTATGGCGAGACCGACAACTGGGCCCACTCTGGCCGGTACGATCTGGTGTTGGAGAGTGCACACGGATTTGACCATTTCGTGCAGCAGCTTTGGGAAACCATGCAGTCCATGCCGGAGTATCGCGATAAAACGACTTTCATCCTCACTACAGATCACGGACGAGGCGGCGGATTAGTCGAGTGGAAAGAACACGGGGTGGATGAAAAGGGATCGGGAAATATCTGGATCGCGATTATGGGCCCCGACACTCCCGCACGCGGCGAGCGCGAAACTAGCACGACGGTCACGCAGGCGCAGATCGCCGCGACGGTGGCGGCGTTTCTGGGCAAGGATTTCCCGCATGAGGCACCGGCTGCGGCCGCGCCGTTGCCGGACGTGCGGTGATGATGATTCAGTGCTGACACCCTGCGCGGATTTCCGCACAATCCTGACACCTCTGGATCCGTGTGTTGACAAACGCACATTCATATAGCACACTACGTATGCACATACTATGCCCAGCAAACGCGCCCACGTCCTACTGCCCGACGATCTGCTGCGGGAGATTGACTCGCTCGTGGGGCCGCGAGGGCGCAGCGCCTTTTTGGTCGAAACCGCCCGCACCGAGGTTCGTCGCCAAAGGCTGCTCCAATTTCTGGAGAGCAAGGGTGCGGCATGGAAAGAGACAAACCATCCCGAATTGGCCGAAGGCGCGGAGGTGTGGGTCCGTAAACTGCGCACAGAGAGCGATAACCGCTCTGCATCCCGGCAAAGTCGAAAGAGACGCGCACGCAATCACTGATGCGCCTTTTGCTTGATACTTCCGTGCTCATCGACGTGCTTCGTTCCCGTCACGGGCGCCGCGAACTGCTGGCCGAACTGGCACGCGGTGGGCACGGCCTGGCTACCACCGCTCTGAATGTCGCCGAGGTGTTTGCAGGGATGCGGCCGGAAGAGCAGAGGCAGACCGAAGCATTTCTCGACGCGCTCGACTGCTATGCCCTCACCCGAACGGCGGGACAACTCGCCGGATCTTTCAAGAGCAAGTGGGCCAGAAAGGGCCGCACCCTAACCCTTGCCGATGCGATCGTGGCGGCCATTGCTCTGGAGCGTGACTGCACCTTGATGACCGACAACCGCAAAGATTTCCCCATGCCGGAACTCGAATACTATCCCCTCCCCGAAAACTAGATGGGCTATTCCAAGGTGTAGAGGCACTCGTCTTGGCAGGGCTGGCGTATTCGGGGCTTGAGCGCTGACGGAAACTGACGCCGCGACGAAAAGCAGAAAGGCACTTACCCCGTGTCGGAATCGCAAAGCCGCCTCTTATACAATCGCAGCTGGCGAGGCAGAAAAATGTCACCAAGCAGCAAGCAGATGGCCTAGCTAATTCTTGCCACGACCAGCGAGCATAAGCCCCGCTCCGACGACAACTAACACCACGCTGATAGCGGGCGCGACTTTCTCGCTCTCGTGCGTCTGAACCCCGATATTGACGTCGCCCGCCTTGATGCCGTGGTTTTCTGAATGAGGAATCGCAACGAAAAACGAAAGGATTCCCAGGATCAGTACCGCCAGCCCCACTGCAAATAAAGCCTTCATCGAAAGTCCTCCTGATTGAAACTTTGCTGCGCGGGCACGAGCGTTCATCGAGCCGCTTCAGATGCAGGAAGGGGCGGGTGGGATGCTTATCCCCCTCCTAATCGGCAAAATCCTTGGCAAACTCCACCAGGCTGCGCAGTGCGATCCCGGACGGACCTTTGGCGATCCAGGGCTTTTGCTCTTCCGTCCAGGCGGTTCCGGCGATATCGAGATGCAGCCAGGGAGTGTCCTCAGCGAATTCTTTCAGGAACATGGCTGCGGTGATGGCGCCGCCATAGCGTCCGCCGGAGTTCACGATGTCGGCGATGTTGGAGCGAATGATTTCCTTGTATTCGTCATCCAGTGGCATGCGCCACATCTTTTCGCCCGCCTTGTCCAGGGCCTGGCTGAAGCGGTCGTACATTGGTTCATCGTTGGCGAAGATGCCGGCATTGATAGAACCGAGCGCGACCACGACCGCGCCGGTGAGCGTGGCGGCGTCGATCAGATGAGTGCAGCCGAGCTGGCGCGCGTAGTAGAGCCCGTCGGCCAGCACCAGGCGGCCTTCGGCGTCGGTGTTGATGATTTCGATGGATTTGCCGGACATGGCGATCTGCACATCGCCCGGCTTCTGGGCTTTGCCCGACGGCATGTTTTCTGTGGCGCAAATGATGGCGGTGATCTTCACCTTCGGCTTGAGCAACGCGATGGCGCGCATGGCGCCGATCATGGTGGCACCGCCCGCCATGTCGTACTTCATTTTTTCCATGCCGTCGGCGGGCTTGATGGAAATGCCGCCGGTGTCGAAGGTGATGCCTTTGCCGACCAGTCCCAGCACAGGCTTTTCCGGAGCGCCCGCGGGTTCGTAGCGCAGGATAATCAGTGCGGGAGGTTCGTCCGAGCCCTGGGCCACGCTCCAGAAAGCTCCCATCTTGAGTTCCTTGATCTTGTCGGCGCCGTAGACTTCGCACTTCAATCCGACCTCAGCGGCCATTTTCTTTGCACGATCGGCCAGGATGGTCGGCGTCATGCGGTTTGACGGCTCGTTGACCAGGTCGCGAGTAAAGTTTTGCGACTCGCCGATGATGCGGGCTTCGTCCATGGCTTGCTGGAGCTTGGTCTGATCGCCGCGAGCCACGACGGTGAGCGCGTCGATCTTCTGGTCTTTGCGGTCGCTCTTGTAGTAGTCAGGATCGAAGTTGCCGACAAACGCGCCTTCGACGATCGCTTTGACCGCGTCTTCGGCTTTCAGCCCGGCTTCCGGCGCGAGCATGGCGAAGCTGCGCAGGCCGCGGGATTTGAGCGTGCGCACGGCCGCGCCAGCGACGCGGCGCAGGTCGAAAGCCGAAAAGCCCTTAGCCTTCCCGCCACCGAGAAGTAACAGCCTCTTCGCCTTCAGTTTCGCCGGATGATGGAGCAACGTGGTCTCAAATGCTTTGCCGGTCACTTCGCCCCCGGCGATGACGTCGGCGGCTGCTTCTTTCACGGCGGCGTCGGCGGTCTCGATCGAGACTTGCGGATTGTCTTTCTCTTTTTCGTTGCGATTCTTTTCTGCTCGATCGAGCACGATCGCAACCAGGCATTCGGTTTCAACTTCTGCGGGATTGGAGAAGGAGAGATTGGTCTTCATGATTGTGTAGTTCCAGTATCGTCGGCGGGAAGGGAATTAGGCAAG
>JBGQIG010000341.1:0-3529 GCA_041498365.1 Terriglobia bacterium
AAATTGTGGACAAAAATAACTGCACGCGGCGGATATTGGATGGTAGAGAATGGGAGGGCATGGGAAAACCCTTAAAATCTTTGGTGGCTGCAACTTTCGAAAAGGCAAAAACTTGCATCTTTGCCGAGCCTATGGTTCGGGGCCGAGAGGTCGGAGGTTCGAATCCTCTCGCCCCGACCAATAGAATCAAAAACTTACGGCTGCCTGCAATGGCGGCCGTATTTCTTCTGTGGCACAACTGCTGTTAAGACGCTCTTACCTCACTAATCTCTGAAGCCGAACAGCGCGAATTTAGCGTAACGCGGTCTTCAAATTGTGCTCCGGTTCAATAAAAAACCAAGCGCGTGACCCGTCCTCGCCCGTCGCGTGAAACGTTCTCGCCAAACAAGTCATAACACATAGAACCCAAAAGTTCTAATAGGAGGAAGATCATGAGCTTTACATTTCGTGGGAGTCTATGTGGAAGGCTTTGTTCCGAATGCTTGGAACAGCTTTTCGACGTGACTGTGCGCCTCTACCGAAATCGATCAGATCAGAACGTCACTGCGCTGGCAGTGGCTGGACCCAATGACACGCTGGCTCTGCTGACCGACGAGCAGGTGAAGTCCAAGGCTTCGCAGCTAATCGCTGAAACCAAGACGGACGCCAACGGCAACTTCTCTTTCACTCTCGACCGCAAGCAAAAGTACGACGGCGGAGCGTTTGAAGTGGATGTGTATTGCGGCACCGTGCCTCATCGCAAGGCAGGGAGAAAGCAACCACCGCCGCGCCAGTTTTCCATCACAACTTTGCAGCCCGCCTGGAAGCAGACGGGAGAAAGCGACTTCGTCGCGATTTGGGACTATTGTATTCCGTACCGTTTCTGGTGCTACATTCGCGGGCTATTCGATGCCTGGGTTATCTGCGGTCATCTGACTACTTGCGATGATGGTTCGCCCATTCCCGGAGCTACCGTTAGCGCCACCGATGTGGACTGGATTCAGGACGATCCGCTTGGTTCCGCCGTCACCAACGCCACTGGGCACTTTCGCATCGATTACAACAGCGAAGACTTCCAGGTCACGCCGTTCTCGCCATGGATCAACTTCGAGTGCGTCAGCGGACCTGATGTTTACTTCAAGGCAACACTTGGCAGCGACATCGTCCTCGACGAACCCAGATCCATGGGGCGCTCCGCGGGCCGCGAGAACATCGGACCATGCTTCTGCATCGAACTCTGTTCGGACGAGGTGCACGGTGGTTGCGGCGTCAGCTGCCAGCCGCATTGGCAGAAGGTTTGGGACTTTGACATTCATCCCGACGCTGGTCAACTTGGTTCCCAGTTCTCTGCCGAAGGTTATGCGGGGGGAGCAAATGCTTCCTACGTGTTCGGCGATATGAACTACAAGAGTGGGGTGTTGCTGCGTGGCAACTGCCCACTGGTGAACCCGGCCGACAATACCCACAAGCTGACATACCGTTTCGTAATCGGCGAGTATACCTGGTCTACGTTCCCGGATGATCCCAACACCATTCCATCGGTTGCCCCGCTGGCCCTGGCTCCGGTCACGCAAATCGCCAAGACTACAGTCGGCTACGTGTTCTACATTGACGGCAACGGGGTTCCCAGCTCCGCCGATGTCGACATCACATCGGCCGATCTCGACGCCAACGGCTGGGTCACCCCGCCGATTCTCGGCCGCGTTCTGACCGTTGACCTGCATAATGGGTTCACGGGCCCCGTCACGATTGCCGATGCCAATTTCCTGCGCACGGACGAACTGATCGTGCTGAACTCGTCCGTGATCACGGCTGCGCATGCGCCCAAGATGCCTGGGGGACTGCCCCAAGTGCAAGCCGGACGTGCACTCACGAACGCCGAGAAGGAGCCCATCCGCCGCTACAAACTTCAGTTCGAGGTGCGGGATGCGACCAGCTTGGCAACCATCTTCACTGACGCGCTGAGTTCCATCATCCTGAACAACAGCAGCCCGGTGTTGGCCCTGGACATGGAGGAGTTGTTCACTAACCTCTGTAATCCGCTCGGCGCCGCCAATATAGGTCACGTGCTGTACACCGCAGACCATCCACACCTGGCCAGCTTCGCCCTCGCGATCAGCAGCAACCTCGGAGTCGTACACCCGTCGTCGCCCGCACCCGGGCCGATTACGGTGAACGGCGGCTTCCTGCAACTCCCCAGCGCCAGCTTCCCACCGGGTGGCTTCTTCTTCCGCGGCGGCAGCGGAGGCCCGCACAATGGCACTAACACGGGCGGTTTCCCGGTGGACATCTCGGCCGATCCGAGCTGCGCCTATCGGATCAACCTCAGCTGGTCCACGCGGCATTACCCGCAGGCCTTGGGAGACGACAAACCCGAGCTCCTCTACTGCCGGTAGGCCTTGTCACAACACTCTGGGGGTGGAGCAAACCAGCCACCCCCGGAGGTTTTTACAAGTGAATCAAGCAATCTTTCCAACCGTTCTCCACGGTCCTGGCTCTGAAGCCGTAACTGAGCCGTGCGCGTCAGCGTGTGGTTACGAACTCGTGGCAAAGTCATGCCGAGAGGGGCGGCCCTAACGATGCGCTTCTACTGGCTCCTTCTAGGCGTACTGGGCGTATGGCGCATCACGCACCTGTTGCAGGCGGAAGACGGTCCGTCGGACCTTGTCGCCTTCCTGCGGCGCAAGGCAGGTGATACATTTTGGGGCAGGCTGCTCGATTGCTTTTATTGCCTGAGCTTGTGGACCGCCCTGCCGTTCGCGCTCGGGTTGGGAGCAGATTGGAAAGAACGAATACTGCTGTGGCCGACTCTCTCGGCCGCAGCAATTCTGGTCGAGCGAATAACCATGCCGGCTGTGGCGTCGTACGTAGAAGACAAGGAGGAAAACCATGCCGTGCTGCGGCCACCAGAGAGTGAAAGCCGTACCGGGCACGACGGTCCGCCTGCTACCTGAGCGGGCTCCAAAACCCGTCTGGCATGCTCAAGCGTTCTTTCAGTATCTGGGCACGACCGGGCTCACTGTAGTGGGAATGGCCACCGGCACTCATTACCGTTTCGACTCGCCGGGCGCCATCGTTGCAGTGGACCCCCGGGATCGACCCTCGCTAAGGCCCATCCCTCACCTCCGCCAAGTGCACTTGCCGTGATTGGGCACTAAGCAGACCTTATGTGCCGCAAAGACGTGATCGAGAGGTCGGCGTTTGAAAACTCTCGCACTGACCACCAATTTCAATACGCTTACGGACAGCTACCGTCCGTTTTTGTTTGCCGTTGGGATTTCTGACGTCTGCCCTGAGCGCAGCTCGCTGGTCGTCGAATGCCGCGGTTGGCTGCGGGCGCGGTATGAGGAAGATGCTTTCCTATTTTCCCTCGATTGGATGATCCTCTACAGATTTAGATCCAGTTAGTAATTTCGTTCCATACTTTCCGGCGAGCCGAAGCGGCCGCAAGGGATAGTAAAGAAAGAAAAGCCAACCGGGCAGAGGCAGGAGCATCCAGTCATAAACCCTGGGAGCGGCTGCCAGACGGAGACAAGATTTAAGCTTGTCT
>JBGQIG010000342.1:0-3517 GCA_041498365.1 Terriglobia bacterium
CTGGCTTTGCCGCCTGGATGGACGTGAGGTCCAGATGGATGCGGTGCGGGTGCAGCCCGACGTACTCTCAGTCCTGATCGACGGCAAGGCCTATGAGATCAGGCGGGAGCGGCTCGCGACCGACTTGCGGATCTGGGTTGGTGATCAAGCCTACACGGCGGACCTACAAGATCCGCGCTCGTTGCGCGGCCGCAAGATCCGTACCGAGGCCGGTAAAGGAGCCAGACAACTCATAGCTCCGATGCCCGGCAAGGTAATTCGATTCCTGGTCGGTGTGAACTCGGCTGTCGAAGTCGGGCAGGGTGTCGTTGTAGTCGAAGCTATGAAAATGCAGAACGAGATCAAATCGCCGAAGCGAGGGACCGTGCTGAAGTTAGCAGTGGTCGAAGGCGCGGCGGTGAATGCCGGGGACGTACTGGCGATTGTGGAGTAGAAACCGGGACGTTTGGCGGCGATCCGCCTTAGTCTCACTGGGCAGTGCCGTTGCCATCCAATACTTTCTGAGCGTAGTAGTTTTCTACTCGTGCCTGATCCCGGAGAACCTCATAGTACGCGGCCTTGAGCAGCTGCTCGCGGCGGTCACGCAGTTGGGTACGGATCGCCTGCTGCACCCGCGGATCGGCCAATTCGCGCTGTCCTGCCGGTTCCTTCGAAATTAACTTCACGACTTGGAATCCTGCGACCTGCTTGTTCATCGGGTTGGCCAGCGGGATCATGGCGCTGTACTGGCCGGGCTTCAATTTGGTTACTGCGTCCCGGGTGGCGGGATCGGTATTGCGGAGGGAAGATTCTGGTGCGAAGCCCAGATCGCCACCATTGCCCGAGGTCTCCCCGTCCTCGGAATAGTTCATGGCGAGAGTCCCAAAGTCGTCGCCGCTGTCCAGGCGATTCATGATCATCTGAATTTTTTTGCGTGCATCGGCTTCATTCTGCGCTTTGTCGTTCTTCAGATTATGGACTTGAGGATTAGGTGTGGCGGTCACCAGTATGCGGGCCAGGTGATACTGCGGCTCGATCAGGTTGAATTCCGCTTTGTGCGCGTTGTAATAGTTGGTGATGTCCTGATCGGACACATTGATCTTGGAAGTGATTTCCTTGTTCAATACTTTGTCCACCGTAAGCGAACGGCGCAGATCGCGCTTGAAGTCTTCGACCGTGATCTTTTTCTCTTTGAGTCGGGTTTCGAACTGTTCCTTGGTGTAGGGTGACTTGATTTCGTTCAGCTTGCCTTCCACCTCTTCGTCGGTGGCCAGCAGCCCCAGTTTTTCGGCCCGGCGCATAAGGATTTCGTTGTCGATCAACTCGCGCAAAATGCTGAGACGCAGGCTGGTGGCCTGCTCTCCCACCGGCTGCTGGTCGGAGCCGGAGGTCTGGTTCTGGTAGTACTTCTCCACGTCGGCCTTGTAGATCTTGTGGCCGTCCACACTGGCAGCGACATCATCTCCAGGGCGCTTGGAACCGCAGCCGGCAAGAAGGATCAGGAGCGAGATCACAAACGGCGCCACCAGACTATGACGCGCCAGGCTGTGGTGCAAAGGAGCGTATGTTTTCAAATCGATTCTCCGCATTGGGCAGGGGATTGTATGTTGACGCACCAATATTGCACTCTTCGCAGGCATCAGGATCATTTACTCGCCGGTTGCGACGGGCCGGTCGAAGCCGGAGCGGGATGCGCCGGCGGAGTCTCTCCGGCCTGTACCAGTGCCCGATCCAGGACCGCGCGAAGCTCGTCGATGGGCAAAGCTCCGTCCACCTTCTCGCCGTTGATGAACATCGTGGGAGTCGCTTCGACGCCCAGCGACTCGGCCTCTTTGATTGAAGACTTTACGCTTTCATCTGGCTGGGCCTTGATGCAGGCTTGGAGTTTTGAAGCATCCAGATTATGTTTTTGTCCCTGCGCCGTGGCCAGCCGGTCAAGAGCCGCAAACTGGCCGTCATGACCTTTCTCCGAGTTCACTTCCTTCTGGTTGGCATGGATATAGTCGGCAAATTCCCAATACGCCTCTTTATCTTGGGCAGCCAGGCAGTTGGCGTTCACCGCGGCGCGGGTAGCCCACGGGTGAATCTCGGCCAGCGGGTAATCCTTATAGACGAACGTTACGCGGTCGCCATACTCCTTCAGCAGGCCCGGGAACAGGGTCTGGTGCATGCGCGAGCAGAAAGGACATTGGAAGTCGTCGTAGTTGACTGCGACTACCTTGGCATTGCTGTTGCCGCGCGTCGGACGCCCGCTGACGTCGATCTTTTTCATGGCCTCAGCAAACGGATCTTTACTCAGGTCGAGCTTGGTCAGGCGGATCAGTGTCTTTCCGTCCCGGGCAAGCAGAAAGTCATAGGTCTGCTTCTTCTGGCCGCCATCGAACGTGATGGTCAACGCGTCGTAGTTCGGGAACTCACTGGCTTTGAGCGCGCTCAGGACGATCTTTACGTTGGGCGGAATGCTGTAGAAGATTCGCACTTGTTGCTCGATCCGCCGGGCCACCTCGGGAGGCGCCGACTGGGCGGAGCAACCCAGGCAAACCAGCAGAAGCACAAGTGTGGCACGCCGCAAAAGCGTCACTAGAAACCGCCTGTACATTGGGGATAAAGCACGATTATCTCACACACGAGAGAGGGTCGAGGTCTGGTGGAGGGGGCTGAAGATTCATTCTTGAGGAAACAAACCGCGCCGCCAGGTCAGTGTTTGCGGCTCAAAACCTCGGCTGCGAGCAAACTGTTCATGGAACCGGAGCGAAAGCCTTCGAGGTCGAGGGTAACAAACTTGAACCCCAGAGCTTTGAAGATGCGAGTGAATTCGACGGCCATCTCTGGACTCAGCGCGCGCGTCATCTCGTCCCGCGCGATCTCGATGCGCACAATTTCCCCGTGATGCCGGACACGAAACTGGCGGAAGCCGAGAGCGCGGAGAGCGTCTTCGCCCCGTTCGACGACGCCCAGGGTTTCACGCGTGACCTCCCGTCCGTACTCGATACGGGATGACAGGCAAGCGGAAGCCGGCTTGTCCCAAATGCGCAGGCCGGCGGCGCGGGAAAGCTCCCTGATCTCCTGCTTGGTGAGTCCAGCTTCGCGCAGCGGCGCGGCCACCCGGTGCTGCTCGGCAGCCACCTGGCCCGGACGGAAGTCGCCCTGGTCGTCCAGATTTACCCCGTAGGCGATGGCATCGTAGCCCCGCTGGCTGCGGAATTCCTCCATGATAGTAAACAGTTCGTCCTTGCAATGAAAGCAGCGGGAAGAGTCATTGCGGGCATATTCCGGACGATCGAGTTCGCCGGTCACGATGATTTCCAGCGGAATCTTCTGCTCGCCGGCGAAAGCGGTTGCGTCCGCCAACTGGGTACGAGCCAGGCTGGGAGAATCCGCGATCACTGCCAGCATGTTGTTGCCCAAGGCCTGGCGTGCTGCCCAAGCGAGAAAAGCGGAGTCCACGCCGCCGGAATAGGCGATCAGGGTTCGCCCCAGCTTGCGGAGATGCTCCTCCAGCAATGCCCCCTTGGCGGCGAGATGAGGAACGGCCTGC
>JBGQIG010000343.1:0-3514 GCA_041498365.1 Terriglobia bacterium
CGCCTCCTTGACCGCCCCCGGCATGCGGTGGGCGGACCTACCCGACGTTGAACTGGCAATTCTGATGCCGCGGAACGTCGAAATCGAACTGATAGCAGAATAAGGGCTTGCGCGAAATCGGGTGTGAAGGAGCAACTCTTCGGCGTCCGCGCGTGGGATGAGAGTGTCGCGTTGCCGGACACTTTGAATGCCGAGCGAATAGCCAGGTAGCCCCATAGGGTAGAATCACAATGCGGAAACTCTTTGGAGGAAGCAATGCCCAGAAAACCGACTGCCGATGATGCGAGACTGCTACTGGAACTCTATAACCTGAGGCGCGAGCCGGAAATGCGCAAGGCGCGGCAATGGTGGCTGGTGACATTTTGGCCGAAGGATGCCGAGGACTTCATGAAAGTGGCGATGGCCTTCGGCTCGGAAGAAAACAACTGGCTGCGGCAGGTGGGCAGCTACTGGGGAATTGCGACGTCTTTTGTCTTAAATGGCATTGTGAGTGAAAAACTGTTCTTTGAGCCGGCATTTTGCGGCGAACTGTACTGGATGTTTGCCAAGGTGCGGCCTTTTCTGAAAGAGCTCCGCGAGAAAACACAGAACCCCGATCTCTTTCTAATGTCGGAGAAGGCCATCCTGGGATCGAAGCTGGGGCGCGCGCATTTTGCAAAGATTGAACCACGCGTGGCGGCGATGCGGCAGCAGCACTGAAAATGAGAAGCGCGAATGCAATTCGAAAGTGGCGAATCTGGTTCGCATTGGTGTGTCTCGGTCCGCATGGTCTGTTGCGTCCGGGCGGAGTGACGGCGAAGGAAGCGCGCTCTTGCAGTGGGGGAGTGACATTGCGCCTAAGTTCGCCGGTATCGAGCCAGGGAAGCTTGCTGCTAGTGGAACTGAAAAGCGCGCGACCGCTGACGGAAGTCAAAGGAGATTGGGGCGGGCGAAGCGTTCCTTTCTGGCAGGAGAATGGCCGCGCAGCAGTACATGCAGGTTTATTGGGGGTTGATTTGGAGAAGGCGCCCGGTCCCTATGAGCTGAAAGTGACAGCACAGAAGGCTGCCGGAGAGAAGATCACTTGCAACGCGGTGATCGCTGTGAGGGCAGGAAAATTTGCTACGGAGAAACTGCAGGTAGGGAAACAGTTCGTGGAACCAAGCCCGGAACAAATCAAGCGCGCGGACGAAGAACGCCAGAAATTGCGCGAAATCTTCGACCGGGTTACGCCGGAACGTTTGTGGGATGGAAAGTTTCGCGTGCCGCTGGATGGGGTGACAACCGGCGCGAATTTTGGGAGACGGCGGATTCTGAATGGGAATCCGGGGTCGCCACATGGCGGGGTGGATTTGCCCGGTACGACAGGGACGCCTGTGCACGCAGCGCAACGCGGACGCGTGGTGCTGTCGGAGGAGTTGTTCTTCTCCGGCAACACGGTGGTGGTGGACCATGGGCTGGGGATCTACACTTTTTACGGGCACCTATCAGAAATCGACGTGAAAGTGGGAGATGCTTTGGAAGCTGGCGCGCTGCTGGGGAAGGTCGGAGCCACGGGGCGGGTCACAGGGCCGCACCTTCATTGGGGATTGACGGTGGAGCGAGCCAGGGTCAACCCCCTCCAAATCGTCCAGCTCCTCGTGCCCTGAATCGGCGCTGCCGAAGATGGCGCTTGATGATGCCAGGCAACCTCTCCATTGAAACGGAAAGACACTTTCGAGCACTAGAGAGAAGCAGGTATCCCGAAAGTACAGGCTAGTGGACGAAAATCGCGAATCTTTTTTCCACAGGCAAATCGGGAAAGGATCTTTCGCCGTGTCTGGATCAGCCAAGTCTTTGGGAAGAGGCCCTAAGCCCGCCACAAATACCTGATAATGAGTGGGATAGCGAATGGCGGTAGGGGCCGTACTCCAGGGAGTGCAAGTCGGAAGCTAGCTAATACTTCGAGGACACACTGGCACGTGACATGCACTTCGCGGCTACAAGTTGCGGAGAGCAGAAAAGGGGAAGTCCAGGGGTACTGTTACGGGACAGGGATTTATGGTACCGTTCCTCCATTGCCTTGGGAGAGGCAGGAAGACAGACTTGGGGCTGTGTGGGCAAGGTTCGTGCTGGTCACATCTCTTCTGTCGTTCTTTCGCTTCGGCACCCTGCTGACACGAAATAGTATGTGGAAGCCCGTCGTTCGAAAGTAGTGAACGGCCCTTAGATTCAAAATCAAGATTTGAGGTCGCGGTTCGAAATGTCTCTACTTCATTTTCGGTGCAAAGAGCGGCGGCGGACGCTTCGGGTAGCTTTGACAGTTCCCCTGACGGTGCGCGGGAAAACCGACTCCGGCGAGAAGTTTTGCGCACAGACGAATTCGCAGTCGGTGAACCGGCACGGAGCGCTGTTTCAGCTTGAAGAGATCGTGTTGGTGGGACAGACGCTGATTCTTGTGAACGATCATACTGCGCAATCGATGGAGTGCCGCGTGGTCTCGATCCACCGGGCGCGCGACGGCAAGCAATACATAGGCATTGAGTTTGTGTCACCGGAAACGAACTTCTGGCACATGCAGTTTCCGATTCCTGGAACAAAGCCGCTGCGGCGTCCCATTCCTTCCAAAGTATCCGCGTAAACCGGAACGCGGCGTTCCTTAACCTCTTCAGATTTTCAGCCTGGTTTTCCGCAGTCTTGCGCAGAAACCATCTCCGCTTTCAGCCTGTTCCCGACCTATTCATTTCTCAACGCCACCATCGGATCGAGCCGCGCAGCTCGCCGGGCCGGCAGAAAGCTCGCCAAGGCCGCGACCCCAGACAAACTTACCACCGCCAGGATGTAAGTCACATAGTCCGTCGGTTTTAATCCGAAGAGCATCGAAGCAGCGGTTCTGGCTGCCGCCAATGCCAGAACAACTCCCGCCGCAAGACCGATCAAGAGCAAAATCCCTGTCTCCCGTAACACCAGGCAAATGATGTTTTGCTGCCCGGCGCCCAGCGCCAGGCGAATCCCGATTTCGTTGCGCCGCCGCTCCACCATATAAGAAATCACGCCGTAAAGTCCGATGGCCGCGAGGGCCACGGCGAGAACTCCAAAGAACCCCGAGAGCGCCGCCATCAAGCGGTCGCGAAGCAATCCATCCTGTATCATTTTGTGGAACGGGAAGAAAGTTATGTCGAGATCGGGATGAGCCTCGTTCGCCGTGCTTTTCACCCTGGACAGCAAGCTGGCCAGCGGCGCATTCGAACGAATCAGGATCTGCGCATCGGTGGCCGGACGATCGTACTGCGCCATGCTGGTGTACGCGATGGGCTGAGCTTCCTCCCGCAGTTCGGAATACTTCGTGTTCTTCACCAGACCGATAATCTCGTAGGGCGCGGTGATGGTTCGCAGGCGGCCGATCCGGAACGCCATCCCTACGGGATTGCTGCCATTGGCGAACTTGCGCGCAAACTCCTCGTTCACGATGGCGACATTTGGTGAACCCTTGAGGTCGTGCTCATCGAAGTCCCGTCCTGCGAGCATCGGGGTTTGCAGCGTGTGGAAAAATCCC
>JBGQIG010000344.1:0-3508 GCA_041498365.1 Terriglobia bacterium
CAAGCGGCAGGTGATGATCGCGCAGACGCTGCAGCCGAAATGACCGCGTTTATCGGGCGTGAGCGAAGCGGGAGCCCGATGCCGTCATCCCGAGCGCCGCGAGGGATCTCTAACTCTCAGCCGTCAGCCTTCAGCAAAGTCGAATGCATCGGCACAGGCCACGTAGGGGCAGGTGTCTCACCTGCCCGGCCGAGCGAAAGCTCGGCAGTTCTAAGGTCCAATTGTCCGAAAGGCTTCATGACGAGTTTCGTAAAGCTAACGAATCAATCTGAACTTCCTCCCGAAGGCGAAGCCCGGGAATTTCCTCTGGGTGACAAAGTCATCTGCGTGGCCAATGTGAACGGAACCATCTCTGCCATGGACAACGTCTGCCTGCACCGTGGCGGCCCGCTGGGACAGGGCGTAATTGAAGCCGACAAATTGGTATGTCCGTGGCACGGCTGGCAGTGGGATCCCAAAACCGGCCAGGCGGCGCACAATCCCGCGGCAAAGGTGGCGGTGTATCCTCTGAAAGTCGAAGGGGAAGATGTGCTGGTTCAACTCTAGAACCCCGATCGCTTCCTAAGAAATAACCACAGAGGACACGGAGGAAACGGAGTTATCCCGGCATCATCCCCGGCAGCAAAGGAACTTGGCCTTCGTAGAGCTAGTTGCTGGCGGCACATCGCCCGTTTCTGAGCATGAGGTTCGAAAGCCTCACGGTGCCTCTCCGTTGCCTGCACACGGCTTAGGTCAGGTACAGGCGGCCATGGGTGACTTTGTGCTGCAGGGTGGCGGCGAGCTGATCGATGTCTCCGGGAGCGATGTTGACGGCCATGCGATCTTCGAGAAATCTGACGCGGTTGCTGCCGACGGAATCGCGGCGGACTTGCAAGAGCAATCCGTGAACCGCATTGGGGTCAAACTTCTGCGGGGACAAACGCACAATTTCACTGAGTGTGTTGCCGACCGAGAGCGGTTCGCGATAGGGTCTCTCACTGGTCATGGCGTCAAAGGTGTCGGCCAGGCCGATGATGCGGACTGGCATGGCTACGTCCTCCATTACCAGCCCGTCCGGATATCCTGAACCGTCCCCACGCTCGTGGTGTGAGCGCACGATCTCAGGAATGCGTGGCCAGGGGAACTGCACGCCGCTCACGATCTGATGTCCGACAATGGTGTGGTCGGCCATTTCGCGGAATTCTTCGGCATCCAAAGATGTGGGCTTGCCGAAGAGACGTTTGTCCACGGCCACTTTGCCGATGTCGTGCAGGTAGCCGGCGGAACGCAGCGCGGCCACGTCGTTGGGCTCCATGCCCATAGCCTCGCCAATGGCGGATGCGTAACGTCCCACGCGCAGCGAGTGGCCGTGAATATTCACATGCTTCACATCGATAGCGGTGGCGAAGGCTTCCAGCGCGGTGTCATAAAAACCATGGAGAGAGGCCAGCAATCGCAAGTTCTCGGAAACGCGCTGCGCCAGAGTCTGCGACAGCGCGTGATTCTGCATGGCAATCGCCACATAGTTGCATAGCAGGTCGAGTGCGCCCAGTTCCTCGTTGTCGAAGAGGGCATCGGCCTCGCGGCGGCCCAACGCGACCATCCCCACAAGTTTGCCACCGACTTTCAGGGGAGCAATGCACTTGAAAAGCTCAGGGGCAACGTTCCCGTTCGAACTCAGAAAAATTTCATAGGAGCCCGGGTTGAGGACGACTGGCCCGTGCGCGGTAGTCAGGGCGTGAACATGCTTCGGCAGCAAAGGCATGATGGCGGGCTCGGGCATCAACGCAAAACCCTCGGAGGCAACCGAGGTGAGCATGGAGGGCTTGTCGCTGAAGGTGAAGAGCACGCCTTCGCGGGCGCCGCCGGCCTGCAGCAAAGCCGAGACCATGACCCGCGCAGTCTGCGGAAACTCGCGCTCCGCCGTCATCTCGGGGCCGAGATCGGACAGGGCTTCCACAGTTCGCAGCAGCCGCCGCAAATTATTTTTCTGCATTGCCACGCATCGGTGCGGGCAAAAGACCAGAGCAGAAAAAGAGTAACATGCGGCGAAACAGCGGGATACAAACGTTGTTGGTTAGTTTGGTGCTACGAAGAGCAATTGGCAATTGGCATTCAGTACTTGGTAATAACGCCCCATGAAGAACTCTGTCATCCCGACCGGAGCGGAGCGAAGCGAGCGGAGTAGAGGGACCTGCTTTCCAGCGCATCTCTCCTGACTTTTCACCCAAGGCGCTAGAAGTGTATCCGCAGCTCGGAAAACTTTTCCACCACCAGCAACTGTCTGGGCGGTTCCGCAGCGTCAACTTCCTCGTGTTCCAGCACCCACGTAGCCCCATGCGGGACAAACACCGCGTTGAGCCCTGCAGCCAGGGCGGGATTGATATCGGATTTGGGACTGTTGCCAACCATCCACGCGGCATCCGAAAGCAAGTCGTACTTCGAGATGACAGCGCGGTAGGTGGGAACATCTTTTTCGGACACAATCTCCACCGCGGAAAAATATTCTTTCAGACCTGAGCGTTCGACCTTACCGGTCTGTTCTGGCACAGCGCCCTTGGTCATCAGGATCAGGTGATGACGCTCGGACAGGTATTGCAATGTTTCCGGTACGCCGGCTAGGATCTCAACCGGGTGGCCGGCGATCGTATGGGCGAATCCGCTGATGGTTTCGTGCAGCGCCGGGGTGAGCGGGTCGACGGCCAGGCGCTCAAATGTCTCGACCAGGGAGTGCGCGAAACTGTGCAGCCCGTAACCATGGGTGACGATGGATTCACGCTCCACCTGGTTCAGCACCTCGCGCACCTGCTCCGGAGAGTACTCGTGGTGATTCAGGAACGAAATGAAGTTCGCGATGGCGCGTTCAAAATAGATGTTGTTTTCCCACAGCGTGTCATCGGCATCGATGAGCAGGGTCTGGGCGCCATTTGAATTTTCTGCGAGCATTGCACACATGATAGCGAGGATGCGGTCGCTTGGCGAGATGCGATCGCTCGGCGCGCTTTGCTAGGTTGTGGTGGCTTTTGCGGCTAAAGACTTTAACCGCAAAGATCGCAAAGTAAACGCAGAGATCGCGAAGCGGCGTTGTGCTTGTGCAGACATGAATCGGGGCTCTGATAAAATCGAAACTAATGACCATACAGGGCTCCCTGATTCCCCTAATGCTTCTTCTTATGGTTTCTCTCGCCTCAGCCCAGAAAAACAAGAAGCCGATGACCGGATCTGCAGCCAAGGGCTCGGCTTCCGGCGGCCTGCAAGTCGCGCCTGACCTGGCGCAGCGGCTGGCCAGATTTCGCCGCGTGCAGATGCCCTTTCACTCCCCCGGCCTTACCGCGCGGGCGAAGAAGCTGGTGGAGAAGCTGGTGGATGCTTCACGCCATCTGGAAAATATTTACTGGCGGCAGAGCGATCCCGAGGGCTTGACCCTCTACCAGTCGTTGGCGGCGAGCAAGAGCCCACGCGATCAGCAACTGCGGCAGTACTTGTGGATCAATGCCTCGCGCTTCGACCTGCTGGAACAGAATCGGCC
>JBGQIG010000345.1:0-3487 GCA_041498365.1 Terriglobia bacterium
CACACGAGGGTATACGAGATGCCGGATCGGCTCTTCTTCCGGGAGGAGTTTTTCACGGTGGTGGAATGCGATCAGTGTGGACTGGGGTTCGTGAATCCGAGGCCGACCAGAGCGGAGATACAGAAATACTATCCACCGGAGTATTACCAGGGTCCCCCAACGGCAAGCCACGGCCGCTATCTGACGCGGCGGTTCACGAGAGAAGCGAGTTATCTGAAGGAGCTGGAGAACGGGAGCGCGCGCAGGAAGTTGCTGGATGTGGGTTGCGCGAACGGGGATTTCCCGCGGTTCATGGCTGCGCGTGGATGGGAAGTAGAAGGCGTGGAGATTTCAGAATCGTCGCAAAGAATCATAGATTTCCTGGTTTATGCGCAGGAGTTTCAAGACATCCCGGTGAACGAGCCGGTGTACGACGCGGTGACCGCCTGGGCGGTTTTCGAACACGTGCACGACCCCATGGCGTACTTTCGAAAAGCTTCGCAACTGCTCAAGAAGGACGGACTGTTCGTGTTTTTGGTCCCGAATTTTTGTAGCGTCGCTTCCCGGTATCTTTTCTGCGAGGACATTCCGCGGCACCTCTACTTTTTCACGCGGGAAACGGTGCGGGAGTACCTGCAGAAGACGGGATTCGCGCTGGTCAAGGAAGACAATGGGCGAGGCATCTACAAACTGGCGCCCAACAATTGGCTGGCGTTCATGGTCCGGACGCGGCTCCTCGGAAAGAAGTACACCTTTCAGGATGTGCCTCTTACCAGCAAGGAGTTCCGGCGAATCCACCATCTACGGCCCGGCATTGCGGCGGCACTGAAGTACGCTGCGTATTCGCCGGCGTCGGTGATCGACAGAATGCTCTGGCCGGCCATCGAGACCGCACAAATCCTGCGGAAAACCTACGGCGTCAGCACTTATGCCGCGAGAAAGCTATGAGCTCGGAGCCGCGCAACGGTTCGGTGCCAATCAGGTAGGGAAGCAAGATAAGAAGAAAATAGACGAGGAAGGAAACAGTTGCAGAAGAAGGGAATTGTGGAATAACCTTGCTGCACCGCGCTCTGTTGCTTCTTGAGAATTTTCCGGATCCAGAAATAAGTATGGGAAAAGGTACCTGCGAAGGCTCGAAGTAACGAGTTGAAGAGCCGCGAGGCGTCCAAGGGAGCCCGCCGGAAGCATCGGGCAGTGCAAAGGTGGGCGTGAATCAAGCAGGATTGGGAAGAGTTAACTGAGGGAGGGAATTGAGATGCGCAAGTCGTTCCTAGTATTGGCGATGAGTGCGTTGTTTGCATTGCCGCTGGTGGCACAGCAGAAGAGCAGCGGGACCGGCGATGGGAGCAATGGGGCCGGCGCGGCCGCGGAGAAGAGCGCCGCGACGGGCAACGCGGCAGCCAGCAGCATCGTTGTGCCAGTGAAGGGCATATTTGCGCTGCCTGCCACGCCGCGGCCAACACCGTTTCCGGGACCCGCCGACGCCACGAAGGATACGCGCCCACCGGGCAGACTTGTGCCGAAGTACGAATTTGCTGCCATGTATGACTACATTAATTTTTCTCCTGGCCAGCCATTCGCGAATTTCAACACCCATGGCGGATCGGGCTCGTTCACTTACAACGCGTCAAGGTGGCTGGGACTGACCGGGGAATTGGCAGGCTACCAGTTTGGCCGGAGTCTCTTTCCGGTCACCGGCACTACTACGGAGGTTACAGGGGGCCTCGTCAGCTACCTGTTAGGCTCACGGCTGAACTGGCGGAAGTTTGACCACTTCGTTCCCTTTGCCGAATTCCTAGCGGGTGGCACCCGGAGTGGGATCGAACTGACGGGGGTGAATGGACAGAACGCATTTGCAATCGCCACGGGCGGCGGCCTGGACGTGGTGCTGACGAAGAACCTCGCGTGGCGCTTCGCGCAGCTGGATTACTTGATGACCACGCACTCGGGATTACTCCTGGGCGCGAGCGGCCGACAGAACAACTTCCGAGCGGCGACGGGAGTCGTGCTGCGTTTCGGGATTCCGAATCCGCCCTCTCCGCCAAATCACCCGCCGTTGGCGGCCTGCTCTGTGAATCCGGCGTCGGTGTATGCGGGTTCGGGCGACAGCGTGGCGGTACACGTGGATGCTAGCGATCCGGACAACGATCCATTGACGTATGGCTACACGGCCACGGGCGGGACGGTGGAAGGCACGGGCGCGGATGCGCGTTGGAGCTCCTCCGGCGTGGCCGTTGGCTCGTACACCGTGAACGTGAAAGTGGACGACGGCAAAGGCGGTACGGCCTCCTGCGCTGCGGACATCAAAGTGGAAGAGAAGCCCAACCGTCCGCCGACGGCGTCTCTGTCGGTGGAGCGCAGCCCGATTCTGCCGGGTGACCGCACAGGCATCACCTGCAACGGAAGCGATCCGGACAACGACCCCCTCACATACAGCTATACGGCCAGCGGCGGACAGCTCGTCGGGAGCGGTTCGAACGTGCAGTTCAACTCGACCGGTCTGCAACCGGGAAGCTACACCGTGAAGTGCGCGGTGAGCGACGGACGTGGCGGCACCGCCGACGCCTCGGGCAATGTCGAGGTGAAGGAGCCTCCGCAGATCAAGCAATTGGAAGCCAAGTTGGCGCTGCACAGCATCTACTTCCCGACGGCGCAACCGACAGTCGCGAAACCCAACGGCGGTTTGGCGGCAAGCCAGGCTGCAACACTCGATGCGCTGGCCAGCGACTTCCAGCAGTATCTGAAGTATAGACCGGACGCCCATCTGCTTCTTGAGGGCCACGCAGACATTCGCGGGGCCAAAGACTACAACGTGAAACTGTCCGAACGCCGCGTGGAGCGTACCAAGAGCTACCTCGTTGAAAAAGGTGTGCCTGCCGAGCACATCGAGACAAAGGCGTTTGGCTTGGAAAAGAACATGACCTCCGAGGAGGTAAAGGCACTGATCGAAGCGGATCCGGACCTCAGCCCGGCAGAAAAGCAGAAGATCCTGAAAAACCTGCTGACCGTGCGCCTGGCCAACAACCGGCGCGTCGACGTCACTCTCAGCACTACCGGGGAACAGTCCGTTCGCCGCTTCCCCTTCAGTGCAAAAGATGCCGTAACACTTCTCAGCAGGGCTGGTGGGGAAAAAGAAAAGGCAAAAACGGCAGCTCCGGCCCCCAAAAAGAAGGTCAAGCCGTAGCCGGTTGAAATTCCCGGCCGGAGTAACCTCGTGACTCCGGCCGAGTGAACGGAACGCCAGGCCATACGAGACCAAACCAGCGGGCTCCTCGAGAGAGTATCGAGGAGCCCGCTTCGTTTTTGCGGTGAGCCTGCTGGCCAGAGTTCTATCCCACCATTTCCCGATTTGGAACGAATGGAGAGGGAAGGGCGGAGACTGGGTCCCAAACTGGGACTTGCCAGATGGGTACTAGAATAGCTAATGTATTGATTTATGAATGCCCCGGGAAGGTTTCCTGAAATGGAACCTAAGCTGCAGGTAAGACAGGAAGCCAGTGAATTTCAG
>JBGQIG010000346.1:0-3475 GCA_041498365.1 Terriglobia bacterium
CGGCTTGCCGTTGGTCTTTGCTTTGGCTGCTTTGGTCGCTGCGGTTGCCATGGCTTACCTCGCTCCTGCGCGTGCCACTCCGCGCTTGGACATCTTGCGGGAGGCGTTTTTCACGGCGGCCACGATGTTTTGATAGCCGGTGCAGCGGCACAGATTGCCATTGAGCCCTTCGCGGATCTTGGAGTCGGACGGGCTGGGATGCTGTGCCAGCAGCTCATGCGAGCACATGATCATGCCGGGCGTGCAAAAGCCGCATTGCAGGCCGTGCTCCTCCCAGAATCCTTCCTGAATGGGGTGCAGCGCGGAGCCGTTGGCCAGGCCTTCTATGGTAGTGACCTTGCGGCCGTCAGCCTGCACCGCAAGCACGGTGCAGGATTTCACCGCGTGGCCGTCCAGCAGGACGGTGCAAGCTCCGCACAGCGAAGTCTCGCAACCCACGTGAGTGCCGGTGAGCCCGGCATTTTCACGCAGAAAGTGGACCAGAAGCAGCCGCGGCTCAACTGAGGCGCGCCGCTCGGCTCCGTTGACAGCGATGGTGACAGTCTTGGTCATAAGTCTCCACGGACAAAGGCGGATAAGGCAGGAAAGTACTGAGGCCGCCCACGATAGCAAAAGGACGGGCAGGATTACAAGGGACTGGATCAAGGAACTAGCAGAGTTGTCATCCTGAGCGCAGTCTCTCGTCCAGCGAAGCGGGGCGAGAGCAAGCGAAGGACCTATGCATTCCGCGCCAGGCTTCGATAGCGTCCGGATAGAACGAGCATGCGCAAAGCTGGGCCTGAGTTTGGGTGGCGCCATCGCCAGGGAGTGCATAGGTCCTTCGTCGGGAGCCCCTCGCGTAGCGACGGGCTCCGCTTCCTCAGGATGACAGCGTTGAGAGTTTGGGGTTGAGTCCGAGCGCTCACTCCCGAGCGAGGGCGAGGTTTTCCCTCACCGGTAAGGAATATTGCGCGCAGCTTTACCAGCGTGTCCCTGGTTACGCCCCATTTTCGATATGACCTTATTCAGATCTCCTCGTCTATCCAGGATGAAAATCGACCGCCTGTACCTGATCATTACTCTCCTTCTTTGCCTGCCGGTCTTTAGTCAGGATGCCGCGATGTTCCGTGGAAATCTGGCTCACACCGGAGTGTACAACGCCGCCGGCATCCAGAAGTTCAGCCAGATCAAATGGAAGTTCCACACCGACGGCCAGGTGATCTCATCGCCAGCGGTAGCCAATGGCATGGTCTTCGTGGGCAGCACGGACGGGAATCTCTATGCCGTCGATCTCGAATCCGGCACGCAGAAATGGAAACTCTTTACCGGAGTTCGGGTAACATCTTCACCGGCGGTGGAAAATGGCGCCGTTTATTTCGGAAGCTACAGCGGCAGGTTCTATGCCGTCGACGGCGCCAGCGGCAAGCTGAAGTGGAAGTTCCAGACCGAGGGCGAACGACGGTTTGCGGGCAAGCACCTGCACGGAGCGGAACCCGCGGCGGAAACCATGCCTGATCCGTTTGATTTCTACCTGTCGTCACCGGCGCTGTGGGGCGGGGCAGTGTATTTCGGCAGCGGCGACGGGAACATCTATGCCCTGGATGCGGCGACCGGAACTATGAAGTGGAAGTTCCACACCGGCGATGTCGTCCATGCATCGCCGGCGATCTCCGATGGAACCTTATTTATAGGAAGCTGGGATAGCTACTTCTACGCACTCGATGCCACCACCGGAAAAGAGAAATGGCGCTTCAAAACTGGGGAAGACCACGACATCTACAACCAGGTCGGTATTCAGTCTTCGGCCGCGGTGATGGACGGCATCGTGTATTTCGGCTGCCGCGATTCCAACTTCTTCGCGCTTGACGCCGCCACCGGACAGAAGAAATGGGCCTTCAACAATAAAGGTTCGTGGGTCATCACCTCGCCGGCGGTGCAGGACGGCAAAGTTTACTTCGCGACCTCGGACTCGTCCATGTTCTACGCGCTCGACGCGAAGACGGGAACCCCAGTTTTCTCGCTGAACTTCAACGGCTGGCCGATGTTTTCTTCGCCCGCCATCGCTGGCGGCATGCTCTATATCGGCTCCCACCAGGGAAAACTCATCGCTATCGATCTCGCCAGCCAGAAAACAGCATGGACCTTCGAGACCGATGCGTCACGCCAGAACGGCCCGGCGCTGACCAAACCGGATGGCAAGCCCAACTACGAAGCCGCATTCGGAGACAATTTTTACGAAAGCATGGTGATCGGCGTCAACAAAATGATGAGGGTGGGCGCGATGCTCTCGTCGCCGATGGTGGTGAAAAATGTCATCTACGTGGGCAGCACAGATGGATTTCTGTATGCGCTGATGTAAGAATCCACAGGGGCCGTCATCGCTTGGTTGTCAATTGGGAAGCTGAAAAACCTCTTCGAGGATCGATGGCCAGCCCATCATTGCGGATTCTGCCGCCGTTCGGTTACCTGTGTAACGCGAGCACCACGAATCCGCTTGTGACGCGGGGTTCTTCACGCTTTAAATGCCTTAAGTCCATGAAAACAGTCTGCATCCTTGCCCTGTTAGCCTTTGTACTAGCTGGATCATCATTGAGCCAGGACAAGGTGTTCGATTGGGTTCGCGCCAATCAGGAAACGCTTCAGCTCGATCCCACCGACTACCACACCGGCCGGGTGTATCGGCCCGGTCCAGATGGTGGAGACATCCACGTCGGTATCGAGTCGAAGCAGCCAATCACGATTGCCATGACGTGGATTGAGGACTGGAATAACGCTCTGCAGCACCCTGAGACCATGGCCAATCTAACGCTCCGTTGCCTGCGCGAGCACGTGGTAAGCACTACGTATGAGTGTCATCTACCACCGCAACGGCCCATGGTCCTCCTCATGCATGATGAACGGACACCGGATCGTGCCATCGTTACAGGAATAGGAGCGGTGCTGGGACACGGAGTTGGCGCCCGCCAATTCATCTCTCCTAATGAAGTGCAGGTTCAGTACTACAGTTGGAGGTGCGTGCTGAACTGCATCCAACCCCAGTTTCAATGGTTCCGTCTCGTAAAAGAGAAGTATGAGATCACATCGGTTCCCAAGATCTACAACCTGCTTACACCCGAGCGGGATGGCCAGCAGTTGAGCGTCAAGATCAAGGCTTCCATCCCGGTGACGGTTGCGGTGGTGCCGCAGCAGTTCGCGGACCAGGTCTATGACAACCCGGGAGCCCTTTCCTCTACCCTCTCCAAGACCACCTGCAAACAGCGAGGCGTCCAGTCGTTGAGTTTCGAATGCACCTTTAACCAGTCCGATGGTCCGCAGTCGATCATCGTTTTGCCAGACTCGGCGGCGCCCAGCCATAAGAAAGCTGAAATTGAGCTGCAGACCGTCAAGTGCGTGGCCAACTGCAGGACCACCAACGACCAATAGTCGGGGCGAGCACTTTTCCGGGCGCAGCGGCGGGTCCACCCGGAGTGGTTTCCTATCCCCGCCAGTCATTGAC
>JBGQIG010000347.1:0-3457 GCA_041498365.1 Terriglobia bacterium
ACCCGGAGCCTGGTCAAGTCAATCCGGGAGAATCCAAAAAAGTACCTGACTATTCATTTCAGAGTGTTCTGATCTTGGCGATGTAGGCGCGAGCGTCCTCGCTCGTGCGTCCCCAACCCCACTGATGAAAGTGATGTGCAGGCCCCTGCACGAGCGGGACGCTCGCGCCTACACTAGTCTGGTCGCTTCGGCTTGCTCATGCGCATGGTAGCTGGATCGCACCAGCGGCCCCGATTCCACGTGGCGAAAACCGAATCGCAGCGCTTCCTCTTTCAAGTTCCGGAACTCATCCGGCGTGTAGAAGCGGTAGATGGGCAGATGGTCACGCGAAGGCCGCAGATATTGCCCGACGGTAAGAATATCCACACCTCGAGAACCCAGGTCGCGGAAAACTTCCACTAGTTCGGTAAAGGTTTCACCCAGGCCCACCATCACGCCGGACTTGGTCACCATGTTTGGCGAAAACGTCTTCGCACTTTCCAGCAGGCGCAGAGTCCGTTCGTAACGGGCGCCGGAGCGCACCGCGCGATACAGCCGCGGAACCGTCTCGGTGTTGTGGTTCAGCACGTCAGGCTGCGCCTCGAGCACAATCTTCAGCGCTTCGTCGAGACCCTGGAAATCGGGAATCAGGACCTCCACTCGGCATCCAGGCGACAACTGGCGAATCTGGCGGATGGTTTCGGCGAAAATGCGCGCCCCACCCAGGTTGTCGTCATCGCGATTCACGCTGGTTACGACGGTATGCTTCAGGCCGAGGGTAGCGACGGCTTCGGCCACCCGCCGGGGCTCGTCCCATTCAATCGGACCGGGTTTGCCCTTGGGCACGGCGCAAAAGCCGCAACGCCGCGTGCAAATATCGCCCAGCAGCATGAACGTGGCAGTGCGATGGTTCCAGCACTCGCCGATATTGGGACACTGCGCCGACTCACAGACCGTGTGCAGTCCCAGTCCGCGGGCCAGCTTCTTGAGATTGTGAAAATTTTCGCCGGCAGGAGCCTTGGCCCGGAGCCACTCCGGCTTGGGTTGCCGGACGGGAGGCCCGAGTTCGATCTGTACCAGTGGAGAGGTCGCCGCCATATCCAGCTTGATTTTACATGCAACCGTCAAAGGCGGCTAAACCGGGTGTGTGGCGCGGACCTGTCCTGAGCGAAGTCGAAGGAGCCCTCGCCTGCGGAAAAGCGTCCAGTGCGATGATTGTTGGGTCTGAAGAACGCAGATTCCTGTTGGGGACAAACCTAGCCTTCCAGATACGCCTCGATCCACTCTTTGATTCGCAAACGACGCTCGTCTTTGGCGTCGAACCGAACCCCAAAACTCTTGTCCGGTTTGCGCCAGCTGACCGTTGCCCGAACCCAGATGCGGGGCAACGTAAGCAAAGCGAAGGAAACCTCGACCGCCATACCAATCGAGACCTCTTCGGCGCTCTTCACCGACATACCGCCCGTGCTGATCTCCTGGCTGGTGGCAGTGAAGCGGCGGCTGTCGGCAGAGACCATGGAGATTTCGGTAATGATGGGGATTCGCACATAGCGGCGGAACTCGTGCAACACCAGCATCTGCGTGGCTCGGACCAGCTTGAGCGCCGCGGGACGTTCCAGCGGTTCCTGAAAGACGGCGTTGACGCCATACTTGGAAAATTTCATCGCCTCCTGGGCGCTGCCGCCGAGGCCATAAATTACCATGCGACCGTTCGAGGCCGAAGTGCGCACCGATTCCATCACCGCCACTGCTTCCGGAGTCAAGGGCAGCACGCAGGCTTCAAATTTTTCTCTCTGCATACGTTCGGGCAGGTCGCCAGCAATGATCACGGCTTCGATCCCGAATTGCTTGAAACAGTCCGACAAGAGAGCGCGGGTCGGTTCCTTGATGTCCACCAATGCGACCCTGGCGGTAGCCTTCCGACTGCGAGGAGGAGGAGCCGCAAGAACCGTTCCTGAAGATTTTTGCATGGCTGCGGGGAATGCCTTGAAACTCCATTCTGGCCCGCCTTTCGGCACTTGGCAAAGGGTTAGAAGGCCAATGCCGGGTACAAAGGTGTCATTACCCGGAATGAACTGCCGGGCGGCGATTGGGGCTTGCAAAGCTAAAGTTCCACGGGAGTTAGGTCGCTTGGGGTAACCGGGTTCATTGGAGAAATCTAAGCCGGAAGAAGAATATGTAGGCGCGAGCGTCCTCGCTCGTGCTCCGCGAGCAATGCCGAGTCCAGCTTACTCGCTCCAGCGCCGGAACAGCAGAGCGCCATTCGTCCCCCCGAAGCCAAACGAATTCGACATGGCATACTCCACCTCGGCTTTGCGCGCCTGGTTGGGAACGTAGTCCAGATCGCACTCAGGCTCGGGGTTCTCCAGGTTGATGGTGGGTGGCAGCATCTGGTCGCGCAGCGCCAGCAAAGTAATTCCCGCTTCCAGTCCTCCGGCTCCGCCCAGGAGATGGCCGGTCATGGACTTGGTCGAGCTCACGGCCACCTTGTAGGCGTGGTCGCCGAACGCCCGCTTGATCGCGATAGTCTCCAGCTTGTCGCCGATGTCGGTGGAGGTCCCGTGGGCGTTGATGTACTGGACCTGCTGCGGCTGTACTTTGGCGTCGTTCAGCGTGTTCAGCATGACGCGGTAGGCGCCGTCGCCATTCTCTGCCGGTTGGGTGATGTGGTGGGCGTCCCCGCTCATGCCGTAGCCCACGATTTCCGCCATAATGCGAGCCCCGCGCCGGCGGGCAAACTCCAACTCTTCCAGCACCAGAATGCCGGCGCCCTCGCCAATCACGAATCCATCGCGTCCCGAGTCCCAGGGGCGGCTGGCTTTCTCGGGTTCGTCATTTCTGGTCGAGAGTGCGCGCATGGCGGCGAACCCGCCCACTCCCATTTCGGTGATGGCAGCTTCGGTACCACCCGCAATCATTACGTCCGCGTCGCAGCGGGAGATGATCTTGAAGGCGTCTCCAATGGAATGGGCACTTGAGGTGCAAGCCGTGCACGTGGCCTCGTTGGGACCGCGGGCGTGGTAACGGATGCTGACGTGCCCGGCGGCCAGGTTGACGATCGCTGCGGGAATGAAAAACGGGGAGATCTTGCGCGGACCGCCGTTCAGCAGGTTACGATGCTCGCGCTCGATCACATCAAATCCGCCGATTCCGGATCCGATGTGCACGCCCACACGATCGGAAGTCTCGGGCGTGACCTGCAGGCCCGAAGCTTTCATCGCCTCATCCGCGGCGGCCAGGGCCAGATGGATGAAGCGTCCCATCTTCTTCAGTTCTTTTTTTTCGATGAAATTCAGGGGATCGAAATTCTTAACTTCGGCCGCGATCTGGCAGGCAAACTGGGACGCGTCAAACTGGGTGATGCGGGCCACTCCGCTCTTGCCGGAAAGCAATTTTTCCCACACCACTTCCGCAGTATTGCCCACCCCGCAAATCAGGCCGATTCCAGTGACTACGACCCTACGTCCCAACTACTTCC
>JBGQIG010000348.1:0-3435 GCA_041498365.1 Terriglobia bacterium
CTGGCTTCGCGCCAGCCGAATCGCGTCATTTTCAGTGGCAAGATCGCCGACCAGTGCGGCTACCCGGTAGTTCGGGCGAAGTAACGTGAGTGTTCTTTCGAGAAAAGCAGTCTTGCCCGAACCCGGACTGGAAACCAGGCTCACGACTGACACTCCGGCGGCCCGGAACCGATCGCGAAGCGATCGCGCGATTACGTCGTTTTGCTTCAGGACATTCCTTCGGACTTCGACCAAACGAGGTTCTGGGTTCATCACTGTATCTCCAGTGCAGTCACTTCAAGTTCTCTGCCCTGCACGATCTCGGGCGTGGGCGTTCCACATTCTGAGCAACAAAACCACTGCACCGAACTGAGAGTCCGTCGGGCCTGGCAAGTGGGACAGAAGACCACGACCGGAACCTCCTCGAAGACAAGTCGTGAACCCTGCAGAGGCGTGCCCTCGCACGCCATTTCATACGAGGAGAGAAGCGCTTCTTTCACCACGCCGGACAGGGCTCCGAGCTTAAGATGCACGGCATTGATCTGGGCGCCACGACGCTCCGCTTCTTCTTCTGCCAGCTCCACGATACTCATCGCGATGGAAAGCTCATGCATAGTTATATCGGCTCTTGTCCCTTATTCTGTTTCGCTCTCCTGCGCGTGCGCGAGGAATATTCTTTCACCCCTCCGGGGCTTGCTCAAATCCCCGTTTCCACCCAGGGCTTGCGCCCTGGGCTATATTCTTGCGCCGCTTCGCGGCGAGCAGCGCGCGTGGCATCGAATTGGCCGAATGCGGCCAGGGCCGCCTGTCCCAGGCTGATTCCTCCGTCATTCGGTGGGACGGCATGGTTTGTCCAAAGGTTCAGCGATCCGCTTTCAAAGAGCGACTTCATATCCTCCAGAAGCAGCTCGTTCTGGAAGACTCCGCCAGAGAGAACGACGGTGTCCACGCCATGGGCTCGAGAGATTGCAGTTAGCGCGCCATGCAGACCGGCCGCGATCCCAAGCTGGAACGATCTCGCGATCTCCCTGACATTCCGTTCGCGCAACCGGTCGTCAATCATGGCTCGAAGCAGGGGCCGGAAATCCAGTTCTTCACCCGCGAATGGGAAGGGATAAGGCGCGCTCACAGGCGCACCGCGCGCGAGCTGCTCCAGACACATCGCCGCCTGTCCTTCGAAAGTGACCTCGCGTGTGAAACCCAGGAGCGCCGCAGCGGTGTCAAAGAGGCGTCCTATGGAGGTGGTCACAAACGTCCGGACATCCTTACGCACCAGTTCAAATGCGTTCCTGTAACGTGGGGGAAAAGCAAAGGGAGCGGCAGCAAAATCGGGCATGCTGTGCAACTGGGCGAGGAACCCAGCCGCCGCCTGTACAGGGCACTCTGCGGCGGCATCTCCGCCGGCGAGGGCGGCCGGACGCAAATGAGCCACGCGCTCGAAGCCTGTGTTGAGAGCTCCCACGAAAATCTCGCCGCCCCAGATGGTCCCGTCATCACCGTAGCCGGTGCCGTCGAAACTGACGCCGGCCACTCGCTTTGTCCATTCGCCACGCTCAGCGAGCACCGAGGCGACATGCGCACGGTGATGCTGGACAGAGCACGTCTCCTGGGACGCAAGCGCTGTTGCGTATGCGGTTGAGACATACTGTGGATGATTGTCGTGCACGACCAGCAGCTCATCCCAGCGCACTTCGTACATTGAAACCAGGTCGTGGATGGTCTCCTGGAATGCGCGGAACGATTGATAGTGATCCAGGTCTCCTATGTGCTGGCTGACGAAAGCCTGGCCGTCCACCACCAGCGTGACTGTGTTCTTCAAGTCGGCGCCCACCGCCAGAAGGGGGCGGCTGACAGGGAAAGTGGTTACAGCGCCGGGAGCATAGCCCCGCGCGCGGCGAAGCACGACGGGGCCGAACACGCCGGCGCGGGCCACGGAATCGTCCACCCGACGTGCAATGGGACGCTGTCCGATCAGGAACGAGTCGGCGATTCAGGAAAGCCGTTCGAGCGCATCCCGATCTTCGTAAGCGATGGGTTCGCTCGAACGGTTGGCGCTCGTCATCACCAGGACTTCAGGACCTTCGGCCGCAAACAGCAAGTGGTGCAAAGGAGTGTAGGGCAGCATCACGCCCAGTTCGTTGTTATCCGGGGCGACTCCGCTGAGGGCGACTTTTGCGGGCGCGAGCACGATGGGACGGGCGACGGAAGTGAGCAGGGCTTCGGTTTCTGCGGAAAGCTCGACCAGACCGCGAGCCACTGGAACGTCTTTTGCCATCACAGCGAAGGGTCTTTCTTTGCGGTACTTGCGATCTCGCAAGGCCGCGACGGCAGCGGGGTTTCTGGCATCGCAAGCCAGGTGGTACCCGCCCAGTCCTTTCACCGCGAGAATCTTCCCCTCATTGAGAAGCCGGGCTGCGGTACGAATGCTTGCTTCGCCTCCCAGCGCAGCTGGATCGTGGGGCTGCAAATAGTAGCTCGGTCCGCAAGCGGGACAGGCTATGGGCTGGGCGTGAAAGCGCCGGTCGGCGGGGTCGGAGTATTCCTCGGAACAGGACTCGTCGAGCAGCCAATCGCTCATGGTCGTGTTGTGCCGGTCATAAGGCAGGCCAAGCACGACCGTGTAACGGGGGCCGCAATTGGTGCAATTAATGTACGGGTACCAGCAACGCCGGTCAGCGCGATCGAAAAGCTCCTTCAGGCAATCGTCGCAAACCGGCAAGTCCGGTGAAATGCGAACCGTTGGGTGCTCTCTGGGCTCGCTCGTCCGGATAGTGAATTCGCGCAAGCCAACCATTTCCGCTGGTTGCACTTCAATTTCCGCAATGTTGGCCGCGGGCGGCGGCTGGGCTCTCAGATCGCGAACAAAAGCCTGCAGGCCTTTTTCCGTGCCTTCGAGATGAATTTCAACTCCTTCTTCTGCGTTCAGCACCCATCCATTCAGCGTATTGGCCCGGGCCAGGCGATATACAAACGGACGGAAGCCGACGCCCTGCACTACGCCGCGAATCCGGATGGAACAAGCGCTGGCCATGGTTATGCTGGTCGATTTCAGATTGTTGATTTCAGATTTCAGATTTGAGCCCTAACCTGAGCTATTCAGTCTGAAATCTGGGTAGTCGCTCAATTTCGAATTTCTGCCTCCTATCAAAGGCGTCATCCTGAGCTTGCGAAGGATCTTGCGTGCAGCGGATCAGAACTCTTTCCCGGCAATTTGTCCTGCCGCACGCGAGATCCTTCGGGACTGAAGTCCCTCAGGATGACGTCGGTGTGGAGGATTTGTTCAAACTGAACCATTGCCCAATCCGCTCGCGCTACTCGTCTACGATGCACCCGCGACCTTGCCAACCCACTTGAACTACCTTGCCGTCCTCCACCAGGATTGGCACGGTGCGTTGCCCACCCGCGACCTCGCGCATACGGCCGCGGGCTGCGGGATCGGCTTCGACGTCATACTCA
>JBGQIG010000349.1:0-3435 GCA_041498365.1 Terriglobia bacterium
ATACCGCCCGAGGCCATTCGCCCTACCCTACTCGTCAGCGGCGATGACCTGATCGCTGCCGGGTATGCGCCGGGGCCACGCTTCAGGGAAATTCTTTCCGTGGTGGAAGACGCCCAGCTTGAAGGGCGTTTGCAATCGAAGGAGACCGCAATGAAGTATGTCAGACAAGAATTTCCGCACCCTGCCGACGATTCCCGCCAGAACTGACCGGCGCGAGAATCTGTCAAGCCCCGCTCAGGGCTGATCATTCTTTAAACGGTTGAGTGTAAACAAAATATATTGTTGCCCCCCATGTCCCATTTCCCCTATGCGAATTGTTACTCTGGAAGTATAGAAATTGTTGGGTGGAGCAGCGCGTCAGCGCTGCATTCAAGCGTCATGTTCGAACGGGGCTTCAGCCGCTGAGATGCGTGTGTTGTCCTGCGCTCTGTGAAGCCTTCGGGAATGTTAAAATCAGGGTCGATCCCATTGAGAGTTTGAGTTGCTGATGACCCGAGCTATGGAACAAGTCGGTCCAGGACTGGAAAAGATCGTTGCCGTCAGTTTACGGCGCGCACCCGTGGGACAAGGGCCGCTGCTGGCGTGGGCGCTGGCGTGCGGGCATGCGGTTGCGGTGCGAACCCGGGCGCTCGACTTCGCCCAGGGTATTCTGCGAGTGGAAGTTCCGGATTGGGGTTGGCGGGCGGAGTTGCAGGCCCTGGCGCCACAGTATCTGGCGGTGATCAATCGCTACGTGGCCGAGAGCGTGAAGCGGATTGAGTTTGTGGTCCCGGACAAAGCCGCGGGCGAGGGCGCCCGCGCCACACAAACCACGAAAATATGAAAGTCACCGAAAAAGATGTTGCCTATGTGGCTGACCTCGGTAACCTGGAACTGACCGAGGAAGAACGCACTCGCATGGTGCGCGACTTAAATTCGATTCTTGGTCACATTGACAGCCTGAACGAACTGGATACGACAAACGTGCTGCCCATGGCGCAGGTGTCGGATCGCTACGGCGTGGATCAGTCGAAGCAGGGAACTGAGCGCTTCGCTTACGCCAGCCGTGAAGATATCCACGAAGGCCTGCGCAAGTCGCTGCCGCATGAAGTGGCGCTGGAAAACGCTCCCGATTCGGATGGAATGTTTTTCAAAGTGCCGAAAGTGATTGAGAGATAAAAAAGCGGTCGTTGGTCCTTGGCCGTTGGTCTTTGGCCAACGACCAACGACGAACGACCAACGACTGATTCCATGAATCTGAACTTACTCACCATCGACGCCGCCCGCTCCGCCGTGCAGGAGCGCAAGACCAGCGCCACCGCGCTGGCGGAGTCGTTCTACGGAAAAATCGAGAGCGACGATCCGAAAATTGGCGCATTTCTCACGCTGTCGAAAGAGCGGGCGATGGCCAAAGCGGCGGAGATGGATGCGTTGGCGGCGAGAGGCGACAGGCTTCCCCCGCTGGGCGGTGTGCCAGTCGGAATCAAAGACGTGATGGTCACGAAGGGCCTTCGCACTACCGCGGGTTCAAAGATTCTGGGCAACTATGTTCCTCCGTATGATTGCACCGCCGTGGCGCGGCTTGAGGCGGCTGGCGCGGTGGTGCTGGGAAAATTGAATTGCGACGAGTTCGCGATGGGTTCATCGAATGAGAACTCGGCCTGGAAGCCTGTGCACAATCCGCGCGACCTTACGCGGGTTCCGGGTGGCTCTTCGGGAGGATCGGCAGCGGCAGTCGCGGCAGATATGGCGGTGGCGGCACTGGGGTCGGATACCGGCGGCTCGATTCGCCAGCCCGCCTCGTTCTGCGGCGTGGTTGGACTGATGCCGACCTACGGACGAGTTTCACGCTATGGCCTGATCGCCTTTGCCTCGTCGCTCGATCACATCGGATCGCTCACCAAAACGGTGAAGGACGCGGCCATCGTACTGCGGACGATCGCAGGGCGCGATCCCATGGATTCCACTTCGGCCGAGGTCCCGGTTCCGGATTACGTTGCCGAACTGGAGACACCGGTGCGTGGTCTGAAGATCGGCGTGGCCAAAGAGTATCTGGGAGAAGGCCTCGATAAGGAAGTTCGCAAGGCAATCGAAGCGGCGATCCAGAAGCTGGCCAGGCTGGGCTGCGAGATTGTGGAAGTTTCGCTGCCGCACACCAAGTACGCGATTCCGACTTACTACATCGTGGCCACGGCGGAAGCCTCGTCGAACCTGGCACGCTTTGACGGCGTGCGCTATGGATACCGCGCCAAGGATGCGCGCACGCTCTCCGAGATGTACCGGCGCAGTCGCGATCAGGGTTTTGGCGCGGAAGTGAAACGCCGCATCATGCTGGGCACATACGCTCTGAGCGCGGGCTACTACGACGCTTATTATCTGAAAGCGCAAAGAGTGCGCACCTTGCTGACCCGGGACTTCGAAGAAGCGTTCAGGAAGGTGGATGCCATCGTGGCGCCGGTGAGTCCGACGGCAGCGTTCAAGCTGGGAGAGAAGGTGGATGATCCGCTGGCCATGTATCTGGCGGATATCTACACCGTGACTGCGGATCTGGCGGGCATCCCCGGAATTTCCGTTCCGTGTGGCGAGACGAAAGAAAAGTTGCCCATCGGGCTGCAGATTCTGGGCCGGCATTTTGATGAAAGCACGATCTTGAGGGTCGCATACGCCAGCGAGAACGCGGCGTAGATTTTCTACTGAACCAGTTGCAGGAGGGATCGCCATCGGCTCCGGCTGATGGCGATTTCGTTTTTAGGGAAAAGTGCCACCACGAACCAGGTGGAGACAGCCGCCCCGGCTGTCTGGCCGAGCGCAACTCGGCCTTCCTCTATACCTAATTTTCACTTACGCACAAATCTTAAACAGGAGAAAGCACGCATATGAAATCAATTTCGAAGTGCAGAATCATGCTGGTCGCTGTGTTGACCATTTCATTGATCGCGACAGGATGCAGTGCGCAGTGGATCAGCGTGGCGCTGGCCGATCTGCCGGTGCTCACGCAGATGGCATTAAACATCGCAGCCCTGGTGGCAACGCTGCAATCCGGGAAGCAATTGAGTCCCGCCGAGGCCGGCGCCATTCAGAACATTTCAGCCGAAGCCAGCAAAGATCTGACCCTTCTGCAGGCGCTATACAACGCATACCAAGCCCATCCGAGTCCCGATGCTCTGCAGAGGATCCAGAGCCTGATCCAGAGCACCAGCCAGAACTTGCCGGCACTACTGCAGGCAGCTAACATCAGCGACCCGGCGCTCTCGGCTCGCATCACGGCGGCGGTGAACTTGATGGTCACGACCCTAGGCAGTTTCGCTTCGTTGATGCCACAGTCTCGATCTCCAGTCCCGAGGGCCGTGCGGCAGAACACAGCCGTTCCTCAGCCCAAAGACTTGAAGCGACAATGGAACCAACAAGTGTGCGCGCCGACTGGCAATGCGGCTCTGGATGCAGTCTTATCCGAGG
>JBGQIG010000350.1:0-3424 GCA_041498365.1 Terriglobia bacterium
ATACGATTCCAACTTCACCACCCAGGAGACCCTGGTTACGCTCGCCGGAGATACCGGCGGACGCGCGTTTCTCGACACCAATGACTTCAGCCGCGTATTTGCCGGCGTCCAGCAGGACAGTTCGGTTTACTACCTGCTGGGTTATCACAGCACGAATCCGGCACGGGACGGGCGCTTCCGCCGCATTACGGTAAAGATCAATCGGCCCGGCCTCAAGGTCGACTTCCGCCACGGCTACTACGCACCTGCTGACTTCCAGCATTCCACGCGTGACGATCGCGAGCGCCAGCTTGAGGAGGAACTAGCCTCGGACCTCTCGACCACCGATCTGCCGGTGTATTTGTCCGCGGCATACTTCCGCATCGCTGACCGGAAATTTTATGTGCCGGTTTCGCTGGTCGTACCTGGTTCCCAGATTCCTTTCACCCACAGTAACGATCAGGACCGCGCCACTCTGGACGTTCTGGGAATTGTCACCGACTCGGAGAAACGTCCGTTGGGTCAAATACGGGACACGGTAAAGCTTTCAGTCAGCGCGTCCCAGTTGGTGCAACGCAAGAATGTGCAATACAACAGCGGTTTCGTTTTACCGCCGGGCCAATATCATCTTAAGTTCGTGGTGCTTGAAAACCAGAGCGGACGTCTGGGTTCGTTCGAAACCGATTTCACTGTTCCCGATCTCAAATCGGCTCCGGTAAAACTGAGTTCGATTGTGCTTGCGAATCAACTCCAGCCCGCAGGCAAGCGCAAGACTGAAAACCCGCTGGTGCGCGATGGATCAGAAGTAATTCCCAGCGTCACTCACGTGTTCTCCGCCGACCAGCACCTGTACTTCTACTACGAGGTGTACGACCCTGCTCACGCGGCCGCAAATGCTAACGCAAATCGGGATGACGGCAAGAACTCCGACATCCGCGTGCTGACGAACGTCGCCTTCTTTCGCGGAAAAACCAAGGCTTATGAAACTCCGCTGGTCGAGAGCCAGCAATTGAACGCCCCCGATCGCAAGGCCGCGGTCTTCCAGCTCGACGTACCGCTGGCCCAGCTCAAACCCGGTTTCTATACCTGCCAGGTGAACGTCATTGACGACGCAGCCGGACAGTTCCGTTTTCCGCGACTGGCTTTGCTGATTCGTAAATAGCGCGCTTGTTGGAGTTTTCTCGGCTGACCGGCGGCGGAACACTGCGATTCGAAAAGGAGCCCACCCCAGGGGCTAAATCCCGGCTCATTCTCCGCCTCTTGACGTGGCCCTGAAGGGCCGCTCTGCCCGATGCCGAGGAACCCATGATTTTTTCACAGACAGCCTGGACTTTGCCGGGCTATAATTTGAACCTGAGTTGCAATAAGGACCCGCATGCCATTACCTCAAACCGAGATACCAGGACGTCTTCAGGCCGAGCTCATGTCGCGTGGCCTACGCATGACCCGACAGCGCCGCACCATTCTCAGTGTGGTCGAAACCGCCAAACAGCACCTCGACGCCAGCCAATTGCTGCGCCGGGCCCGTCGCCTCGATCCGCAGATTGATCGGGTCACGGTCTATCGCACCCTCGGCCTGCTGAAACGGCACGGTTTGATCGATGAACTGGATTTGATGCACATGCAGGGTGAGAAACACTACTACGAGCGCCGTCCCCAGCGGGACCACATCCACATGGCATGTCTTCGCTGCGGCAAGATCACTGAGTTTGAAAGTGATCTTTTTGATCGTTTGAAGGGCCAGATTCAGCGAGATTGCCGCTTCCATATCGTGGTCACCCGGCTGGAAGTCGGCGGGTACTGTGCCCAGTGCCGCACCGCCGAGCAGCCCAACGAATAGGCCCCTTCCCTCCCTAATGGCTTTAGCCATCGTGCGACTGGAGTGAGTTGGCGTTGCATTTAGTTGCAACTGGTATGCAACACAAACTCTGGGCCAGGATTGACCTCAGCGGCGAAAGCCGTTAGAGTCAGGGGAAGGTTCGTAGTTGCAACATTGTTGCAACTGATAAAATTCCGCAATCCTAACCTATGAAACTAGCCGTGGTGCTCGCTCTATCTGCCGCTCTTCTTGCGATCGACTGTAAAGCCCAGGAGCGGCCTTACTTCGTCACCTACTCGCATGAGATGGAAGAGCCGGGCAACCTCGAGATCGAATTCTTTAATGCGGTTGGCAAGCCGCCGGGGGGCAACCGCTTCATCGGTAGTACCGTGGAATTCGAGTATGGCGCCACCGCCTGGTGGACTTCGGAGGTGTATCTCGACGGCCAGATGACGCAGCATGACAGCACCATCTTCACCGGCTATCGCTGGGAGAACCGGTTCCGCCCTTTGTTGCGCGAGCACTGGATCAATCCGGTTCTTTACGTGGAATTCGAAAATGTCAGTGCAGACAAGGCACTGCGTGAGGTCGTCGGGCATGACGGCAAGGATGACTTCCTGGAGCCGAACGCGGAAGCCCGCGAAGAAGAAGAACGCGAACTGGAGTTCAAGCTGATTCTGGGCAGTAACTACCACGGATGGAATATCAGCGAAAATATTATCGCCACCAAAAATCTTTCCAACGAGCCCTGGGAATTTGGATACGCCTGGGCGGCAAGCCGTCCCTTAAAGCTGGCTGCCAGTGCTCATGACTGCACATTCTGCGGCGAGAAGTTTCAAGCGGGAATTGAAATGTACGGGGGCCTGGGGGATCGCTACAGCTTCGGGACACATCTGACCTCGCACTATCTTGGGCCTTCCCTCAATTGGGCCGCGCCCCATGGCATGACTCTCACTTTCTCGCCCCAGTTTGGCTTGAACGACTACAGCATTCCACGCTTGTATCGCTTTGGCATCGCCTACGAAATCGACCAATTGTGGGAGCGTTTTCACAGGGGCGGGCGATGATCCGAAGACTTGCACTAACGCTGCTGCTGGTCTTGCTCCCGGCTGCATTCGTGGTCGGTGCCGCCGACGGCAGTTGGTTGAAGAACGTGCCCGCTCGCGATCACGAGAAAACCAGTCCCTATCACGACCAGCCCGACGCGATTGCTGCGGGCCGCAGGATTTTCGTTGATCGCTGCTCCCACTGTCACGGCGAAAATGCAGAAGGATCGAAGAAGCGCCCACCCTTAAAAAGCGAACGGGTGCAGCAAGAAGCCACAGAAGGCGATCTGCATTGGTTACTGGTGAACGGAAATATGAGGAGGGGGATGCCTTCGTGGGCGAGGTTGCCGGATCAGCAACTTTGGCAGGTCATCACCTACCTGAAGTCACTGCATGAATGAAGTGATCTATACCGCAGGCGCGGGCCGTAGTTCAGCCAGACGCGCCGCGAGGAAACTGAAGTATTCTTCCATCCCCTCTCCGGTCTTGGCGGACACCCTAAACACTCGCATGCCCGGGCACACGGCCTGGATGTTGCTGTACACGCTTTCCCAGTCGAATTCCACCGCGTCCGCGAGAT
>JBGQIG010000351.1:0-3422 GCA_041498365.1 Terriglobia bacterium
CCGCAGCACACGATCAAAAGCTCGGTTCGCGCGCTACCGGTAAGATGCAAGGGGTCCTTCGGCTCCGCAGCTGCTTCGCGAAGCGAAGCAGTTCCTGCGCTCAGGATGACAGCTTTGCCAAGCGAAGGGTTGCTCCGCTCAGGATGACCGGCTCACCAACCCATCTTCTTTCTGAGCTCCGTGATGTGGGCCACGTGATGCCGTCCGTGCCAGGAGTACAAAGCCAGGTTCTTGTCCAGTGGCATGATTCCCAGTTCCGGGTGATTAAAGGGACGCTTCCAGTCCTGGGGTTGCAGCAAGCGCAACAGCCGCACCCAACGGTCGTGCAGCGCGTCCAGTAAGGACAGGGAAACCTCCAGCGGCGTGGACTGGACATCGGGCAGTTTCGCCCAGCGGTCTTCCATGTAAGGCTTGATGGTCGGCGCATCTTCGGTCAGAGCCAGCTTGAAGCGGATGTAAGCGTTCATATGGCTCTCGGGCACATGATGCGTCACCTGCCGCACCGTCCATCCGCCATCGCGATAAGGGGTTTCGATCTGCTGCGGCGAAAGACCCTGCACCGCCGCGCGCAACGCGGCTGGAGTCTGCTCGATGTCGTCGATAAATTTCTTTCGCTGTTCCTCGTCAGGTGGAGCGTCAAAAGTAAACTTGCCGATGGGATAACGCGGATCGCTCATCTTCGCCTCCAGCACAACCGTGCGTGGATAGGAAACGCGAAAGGATGCAGAAAAGCAACAGAGAATGACCGTCGCAGGGAAAATTTCCAGACAATGGGTGTCTATTTATGTTGGTTGGACCAGTAGGTTGAGACTAACGACCTGAAACTAGAAACTGCGACTCTTACCTGACCAGCGCCAGAATGCGCACCGGCGCCGCGGATCCGCCTGCCACCTTCATGGGAGCCACCATAGCGATGGCGCCACTTTCAGGCATGCGATCCAGGTTGGCCACATTAGTGAGGACGTAGAGTCCGTGAGCCGAAGTGTACTGGTTTACGGCCAGATTTCTTGACGAGCCAGGTTGCAGGCTGGGCGTATCGATGCCGAGTCCGAGAGCATTTCGCCCCTCGGCCAGGAATCTGGCTGCGTCCTCGGAATATCCGGGAAAGTGCATGACGCCCTTCGCATCGGTGTTGCGGTAACTTCTGGCGGAGTTCCAGCGAGATCCCCATCCCGTGCGCGCCATCACTACCGCGCCCAGCGGGATCTGCCCGTTGCTTTTCTCCCAGCGCGCGATATCTTCCACGGAAATTTCATAGTCCGGATCGCTTTTGGTGTTGGCGCTGGCATCGAGCACCACCAGCGGCGCGATTAACCGGCCGGCCGGAATCTGGTCGACCGTCCACATGCCCTGTACCACACGCGCCGGAGCGTCCATCCGGGTGGCAAACTGCTCTGAAGCGGAGAGACCGGGTACGGACAAAGAGGTCTTATCGGCCATGGCCACGGTGCTCAGTCGAGAAGCGGACTTTCCGTCGAAAGTGGGGGGTTGCAGGGAGTGAGTGAGGTCCACAACCTCGCGGAAACCACCCGGCTGGGTCGTCTCCGTCGCTTCCGGACGGTGCTGCGCGAACAGGAACAGGGCCAGCGCCAGCACATAACCGATTACAAACGTCTGAATTCTCATTACTTCAATCGTCTTTCGTTACTTTTCGGCCCTCGTCGAGAAATTCCAGGAACCTCAGTAAAGCGTGAGATGCGAGCATCCCCTTAAGGGAAGATGCTCAAGACGCTCAAATAGATTCTCGCTTGCTGAGTAACCTCCGGCAAGGCCCATAAGTACATGACCTGCCGGGGTAAAACGCGGAATTTGCCGGTGGAGTTCAGGCCAGCCAGGCAGCGGCCAGCGCCGCCACCAAAGTGCTGAGAAGGTTCACCGAGTCGTTGTTGAGCAGTCGGCGCCGTTGCAGCCATGCGCCCAGGAAACTGTCCACGATCATGCCCAGGATGGCGGCGCCCAGAGAAATCGCCATCCACTGCCGGGGGAGCAATCGGCTGAGAACACAGACCGAGCTCACAATTCCGGCGGCGACGATTCCGGCCAGGGTTCCTGTCAGGCTCACAGCGCCGTCGGTTCCCGCTGGAACGGAATCCCAGGTGGTGATGAGACGGGCTTTCCCGCCGTAGGCCTGGCCCACCTCGCTTGAAACCGTATCCGCAGCAGCTTCGCAGAGCGCCGCCGCCAATGCCAGGAGGAAGACGGTTTGGTGGCTAAAGATATAAAGCGCCGCGCAGCCGGTGGCAACGCCGAGGTTGGCTAAAACCTGAGACGCCTTTCGGCCCTCGTTTTTTTCCGCGATTCCCAGCGTCTGTTTGCGTTGATAGCCCAGCCGAGTCGTAAACCAGGCCAGCCCGAAGACTGTGATCAGCGCGGCAAAGGCGCCGGGACCGCCTCCCAGATATAGAACAAAACAGCTGACCGCTCCGGCCAGCGCACCCGAGGTGGTCACGCCGCGAATCCGGCGAGCGAGCACGGCGAATGCAAGAGTGAGCAACCCACCGATTACCCAGCGATAGCCGGAACTGGTTAAAGCAGCGAGTGGCGCGACATCAGACACATCGGTCACAATAAGGGTGGGATCAGAGTTTCGCAAATCGTGACGGCCATGAGCGCCATGGCCTATGCACAACATATAGCGTGGCCCTGCTGACTATCCAAGGCATTGTGCTTGCTCTTTGGATTCCCCGTTCCCCAGCAGCGCATCAAATCTACCCGAGTAGTCTAAACTGCACTACGCTGGCGCCTTTTCCGCTTACGGGGTGAAACCATGGCAGCCTCGGTTTGGTCGGGGTATCTCACTTTCGGCTTGATCTCCATGCCGGTGCGTCTTTTCTCCGGCGCGCGCAGTAGCGGCATCTCCTTCAACATGTTGCACCGCGACGATCTGCAGCGGGTCAAGCAGCAATATTATTGTCCCGCCGACAATCGCGTGGTCGAGCGCAGTGAGATCGTAAAGGGGTACGAATTCCGCAAGGACGAATACGTAGTCATCGAGCCTGAGGAGATCAAGAAGATCGAGCCGCAAACGGCGAAGACCATGGAGATTCTGGAATTCGTAAAATCCAGCGAGGTCGATCCGGTTTTTTTTGAGTCCTCCTACTACATGCTGCCGGAAGAAGCCGGGCGCAGACCATACGCCCTGTTGACCAAGGCGCTGGAAGAAAGCGAATACGTCGCCATCGCCAAGTTAACCATGCACAATCGTGAGTACACAGTGTTTCTGCGGCCTCATGAAGGCGGACTCATGCTCCACACCATGTACTACGCGGAAGAAGTCCGGCAGGTGGAGGGTTTCGGAGCTCCCGATGTCGAACTGAAAGACGCCGAGGTCAAAGTCGCTCACCAGCTGATCGAAGCTCTGGCTGCCGAGTGGGACCCCGAAAAGTATCACGACACTTTTCAGGAAAATGTGAAGAAGCTCA
>JBGQIG010000352.1:0-3411 GCA_041498365.1 Terriglobia bacterium
GCTTACACTATCCCGCTGCTTGGACGGACATGAGGATAAAAGGAAAGCAACGTGATCGGACAACCGGGCTTGACCAATCGCCTATAATTTCGCTTCCTCGCTGGTTGGAGTGATGGCAATGCTGCGGGAGGAAACCGGTGCTTATGCGAATCAAAGGTGTCGGCACTCTGTCCCTGGTAGTCCTGCTCGCAGCTCACGCCCAAACTCAACCTTCCCCAGCAGCTGAAACCCGCCTTAGCCCGGAACAAGCCCTGTCGGCACGAGGTCTGAGCGATCTGAACTCGTCTTTGGACGGAGCGCGCCTCGCATTCACGGTGAAAGAACCTCCGAAAGGAGTGGATCGTCAGCAGCACATCTGGGTCTATACGGTCGCGTCGGGCGAGTTGCGGCAATTCACGAACTCAGCGAAGTCTGAGACTCATGCGCGCTGGTCTCCCGACGGCAGGAAGTTGGCGTTTCTTTCGGATCGCGAGGAGTTTCAGCAGATCTACCTCATCCCCGGCGACGGCGGAGAAGCCATTCGACTTACCGATGGAAAGCGCTCCATCAAAGATTTTGAATTTTCTCCCGACGGCAAGCAGATCGCGTTCCTGGCCCCCGACCCGAAAACGGATGCGGAGGAGAAGAAAGAAAAGGACAAGGACGACGCCAAATCCGTGGATCGCGATGACAAGGTTGCGCATTTGTGGATTGTGGAGATCGAGTCGAAGAAGCCACGCCAGATCGTTGGCGCGCCCTGGAACTTCGGAGACCTGCAATGGAGAGCACACGGCGACGAGCTGGTCGTGGTGGCCACCGACCACCCTGAGTCTGACCAGGAGACGAACCGGATCTTTGCCGTGAATATCGCAGATGGGAAGATGCGCCTGCTTGCTGCGCCCCGCGGTCCCTTCGATAAGCTGCGAGTGTCTCCGGACGGAAGCCAGATCGGCTATGTGGGTTCTCGCGTGGACGGTCCCGCGCCCCACGATCTGTACGTGCTGCCTTGGCTGGGTGGCGAGCCGCAGAATCTGACCGCAGCGAGGGTCGACCGCCCGGTCGAGCACTACGCGTGGCAAAACGATGGCAAGCTGCTGGCTCTGGTTACCGAGGGCTTTCGCAATAAATTTTACCTGGTCGACAAGTCTGGCCATGCGGAAGCTCTATCCGCTCCCCAAATGCGGGTGAGCAACTTCGCCCTGGGCGGCGCTGGAAGTGTGATTTTTGTGGGCGAAAACGCGACTCGTCCGCAGGAGTTGTGGACTTGGGATCAACGCTCCACACCGCGGAGTGCCTCCCATTTCAATGAGTCGTTCGCGAAATTCTCCCTGGCGGAGCCTGAGTTTGTTCGCTACAAGAGTTTTGACAAACGTGATATCGAGGGCTCGCTCTTTAAACCACCCGGCTATGACGGCAATTCGAAGCTACCCACCGTGCTGCTCATACACGGAGGACCGACGGGAAACTGGAACGACGAATTCGAGGCCTGGGGTCAACTGCTGGCGGCTGCTGGATATGCAGTCTTTTATCCTAACGTGCGCGGCTCGACCGGATACGGGTATGACTTCATGGTGCTGAATCGTGCTGACTGGGGAGGCGGAGATTTCAAAGACGTGATGGCCGGAGTGGATTATCTGGTCGCGCGCGGCATCGCCGAGCCAGAGCGACTGGGCATCGCAGGCTGGTCCTATGGCGGCTACATGGCAGAGTGGGCGATCACGCAAACGCCGCGCTTCAAGGCCGCAGTTTCTGGCGCAGGCATGTCCGACCTTGCGGCGGAGTTCGGGACGGAAGAGCATCCCTCATACGACGAATGGTTCTACGGCCTGCCCTATGAGAAGCTGGACGGCTTTCAACGCAGTTCTCCAATCACCTATATCAAGAAAGCGCGTACACCCACCCTCATTCTGCAGGGCGACGCCGACCTCATTGATCCACTCGGACAGAGCCAGGCCCTGTATCGAGCGCTTAAGCGCTACGGCGTAGAAACCGAACTGATCGTATATCCGCGTGAAGGCCATGGACTGAAAGAAGAAAAGCATCTTCTGGACCGCTTGAACCGGATCGTGGGATGGTTCGACAAACATTTGAAGTAAGACCTTTCTCGCAAGGAGAACAGCCATGAAAAAGACAAAGGGCCTGGGTCAGGTGCCCCAGCGCCGCCGTTTCCTAAAGACCAGCCTGTTGGGTGGGGTGGGTGCCGCGATGCTGCCGGCACTGGCCGGCGCTCGCGAGATGGCTGCTTACCCGCCGGTTGCTCCGGAAATCGAAAGCTTCGAACTGGACGAGCTTACGATCGCCGATCTTCAGGCGGGAGTTACTTCTGGAAAATTTACCTCCCGTTCCCTCACCGAGAAATACCTGGCGAGGATCGAACAGATCGACCGCCGAGGACCGGCCGTGAACAGCGTCATCGAAGTCAACCCCGACGCTTTGGCCATCGCTGAAGCTCTCGACAAGGAGCGGAAGGCGAAGGGGTCACGAGGCGCGCTGCACGGCATTCCAGTGCTGATCAAGGACAACATTGACACCGCCGACCGGATGCAAACCACCGCCGGATCGTTGGCTCTGGTGGGCTCGCGCCCCGCGAGGGATGCTTTTGTGGCTCAGAAACTGCGTGAGGCGGGCGCCGTCATTCTGGGCAAGACCAACCTCAGCGAATGGGCAAACATTCGTTCCAGCCATTCGGTCAGCGGATGGAGCGGCCGGGGCGGGCTGACCCGGAATCCTTACGCGCTGGATCGCAATCCCTGCGGGTCGAGTTCGGGTTCGGGCGCAGCCGTCGGGGCCAATTTGTGCGCGCTGGCCGTGGGCACGGAAACGGACGGCTCGGTAGTCTGCCCTTCCTCCGCCAATGGGATCGTGGGGATCAAGCCGACGCTGGGGCTGCTCAGCCGTTCCGGCATCATTCCCATCGCGCACAGCCAGGACACGCCCGGCCCCATGGCGCGCACGGTTCGCGATGCTGCGATTTTGCTCAATGTCCTGGCGGGAGCCGATCCGCGCGACAGCGCCACTGCGGAGAGCACAGGAAAGGCCTCAGCCGACTACACCCGCTTTCTCGATCCCAATGGACTGCGCGGCTCCCGCATTGGCGTGGCGCGAAAGTATTTCGGCTTCAGCGACGCAGTGGACGGCCTCATGAACACTGTGATGGAAGAGATGAAGCGGCAAGGCGCGGTGCTGGTGGATCCCGCTGACCTCGAATCCCACGGCAAGTTTGACGACAGCGAATTTACCGTGCTGCTCTATGAATTGAAAGCTGATCTCAGTGCGTATCTGGCGAGCCGCCCTGATGCTGCCGTCCATTCGCTAAAGGATGTGATTGAGTTCAACGAGCGCAACAGAGATAAAGAGATGCAGTATTTCGCTCAGGACGTTTTCATCAAGGCTGAGGCCAAGGGGCCGCTTACCAGCAAGGAATACCTGGAC
>JBGQIG010000353.1:0-3402 GCA_041498365.1 Terriglobia bacterium
AGAGGCAAAGAAAGCCCGCCACACCGCCGACTTTCCCTCTCTGCCCTTGGAGTCGGCCGTGATCCTCGATTCGATACGAAAAGGCTGCGCATCATGCCCCCAGCCGCGCGCGGCTATGTAAAGCTTTTGGAAGGCGGCGCGTCCGGTGGCGAATTCCGGAGGCTTGGGCTGAGGTTTCTCGGTTTGCGCCGGCTTCGACGGTTCCGGCGAACAGCCAGCCATCAGCAGCAGCGCGAGCATTGCCATCAGCATCTTCTTCATGGCTACCTTCCTGTCATGAGTCTGGAATTCTTGCAATCGGAAATGCCGGGGGTATTCTACTAGATTGAGCAATGCGAGGCGCCATGGATTCGTACTTGGAACGGCTGCATCAGGCCATTATCTCCACCACTCGCGGCATGACGAGCGCGGAACTCACACGCCATCCCGAAGGGAAATGGAGCGTGGCCGAAGTACTGGAGCATCTCTATCTGACCTACACTGGAACCTTGAAGGCTTTTGAGCGCTGCCTGCAAGCAGGGAAGCCGCTGGCGACTGCAGCCACGCTCAAGCAGCGAATATCGATCGCCGTGGTCACGGAACTGGGCTATTTACCGACGGGCCGAAAATCGCCTGAACCGGTTCGTCCCAAAGGCATGCCCGCCGAAAAAGTCATCGCGGACATCGGGCCGCAGATTATCGCTATGGACCACGTGATCGCGCAATGCGAAGCGCGCTACGGCGCGCGAATCAAGGTGCTGGACCATCCCATCCTCGGACCGCTGACGGCCCGGCAATGGCGGAAGTTTCACTGGATGCATGGACAGCATCACGTGAAACAGATTTCGAAATTGCGAAGAGCCGGTAACTTCTCGTAGACCTGTGCGCCCTGCCCCCGATAGCCATTGACGGGGATAGCTGTAGAGGAACGAAGGTCCTCGCCAGCGGATGTACGGTTCATGGAGGATCGAACTTGTCTCCGAAAGTGGATCTCTACGACAGCGCGTACGGGAATTATGAGTCGGATACGTACCGACTGGTTCGCATCGAGACGTATGGGGAGGACCTTGGGCAAACAAGCTGGGTCACAACTGAGGAGTCCAAGCAAATCCCCCAGCTCCTTGAACTGAGACGCAATTCATACGTATTGGAGATTGGGTGCGGTTCGGGGGGATACGCCCTGCACCTTGCGGAAAAAGTGGGCTGCCGCCTCGTCGGGCTGGACGTTAATGCACCCGGCGTTCGCAACGCGAACCAACTTGCGCTGGCCAGAGGCCTCGCTTCACAGGCGCGTTTCGAGCAGTGTGACGCTTCGAAGAGTCTGCCTTTCGACGACCAGACCTTTGATGCCGTGTTCTCAAGTGACGTTTTGTGCCATATTCCAGGCCGGCCTCAGGTCTTGGGTGAGATGTTTCGCGTCCTGAAGCCGGGCGGGCGCATGCTGTTCAGTGACGCTCTGGTAGTGGGCGGAATGCTTTCCTACGAAGAAATCGCCACGCGCAGCTCGATCGGCTATTACGTGTACAGTCCGCCTGGAGAGAATGAACGACTCATTGAACGAGCAGGGTTTCGCCACATCCGCGCAACCGACACAACTGAGAGCGCGGCCCGGATTGCGAAGCGGTGGCGTGATGCGCGGGAGAAAAGGAAGAAGGAACTGGCTGCAGCGGAAGGCAACACCAACTTCGAGGGGCTGCAACGGTTCCTGTCCTGTGTACATATCCTGACGAGCGAAAGGCGCTTGCTGAGGTATCTGTACTTTGCGAGTAAGGGTGCCTGAGATGATCTCGCCCAGCGCTCGTAGGAACTGACCGTCGGCGAGCGACAAGACCAGGCTGAAAAAGCCTCCGGCCTACGCCGGAGGCTTGGGTGAGTGCGAACGCGTTCCTACTCCCGCACGCGGGCCGGCACTCCCGCCTTGCGGGCTTGTTCCTTCAGATCGTCCAGCGCTTTCTTGGCGTCGTCCACGGCCTTTTGCTTCTGGGCGACTTGCTGCTTGTATTGGGCGTCTTCTTTGTCCCATGAACCCTGGTTGCGCAGACGATTGCCGGCATCGGCATAGAAGGCGGCGGCGCGCAGGCGATACTCGCGCTGCATCACGTCGAGCTCGCGGGCGAGCAGGTCGATCTTAGCCTTCTGGTCGGTAATCTTCTGTTTCCAGTCGTCGTTCACCTTCTGTGCGTCGGAACTGTCCGCCTTTTTCGTACTGTCCTGCGGCTGCGACTCGGGAGTGGAGGCAGTAGACCCGGCGTCTTGATTCGCGGAATTCCCCTCGGACCCGCCAGGGTTGGCGTCTTCAGGTCCCGCCGATTCCCGTGCATTTCCCACGACGCTGATCTTGTCGGTGGTGGGCAGATTGTCGTTGTCGTACTTCTTGGCCGATGCATGCTTCTCTTCCTTGCGGACCGTGCGGGCATAGTCGCCCAGAGGCTGAGACTGTGCGCCGGCCAGCGTGACCAGCATGCCAACCAGGACGATTGCGGCCAGATAAACATATCCAATGCGTTTCATGTGATGCTCCGTTTCTTCCAGTCCTGCCGCCTCCAGTGACGAGAAAGCAGCGCAGACGTAGTCAATTCAAACTTTCGAGCCGGCCCTCGCGGCCCTTGCGCTCGCGAGAAAACCGCCAATCGTACGATCGAGGTGTGCCGCTTCGGCGGCGATGTCAGCCGCCAACTGTCGCGCCAGATCCGGGTCTCGGCTGGCGGCCAGCTGTTGCGCGTATCCCGAGATGACAGTCAGCGAATTGCGCAGCCCCAGCGCCATCTCGGCGGACATTTCGCCGCGCAACTCCTGCTGACGGCGAATCTCGGCCATTTCGGTGCGGTCGTTGATCAGGCAAGCCGCGCCCAGGACCTCGCGGTCCGGCGCCAGTACCGAACTCACGGTAATGTCCAGACTGCGTTCCTCGCCCGCGGGAGTGCGATAGCGCGCTTCCAGACGCTGGAACCGTGTCTTCTCACGCAAGCTGACGTTGATCGCCTCCGCCAGATTCGCGTAGGCGCCATCGGACGCGGAAATCAACTCAGCTTCGCGAAAGATCTCAGCCGCGCTCATCCCGGCTGGCGAGGCGAATCCAAGAATCTGTTTCGCCGAATGATTGGCCTGCCGGACCAATCCGTTGGGAGTGAAGAACAGCACGCCCGAGGAGAGGTTCGAGAGCACGGCTGCACTGATGTTCTCCGAAGTCTTGGCGCGGCGCCGCTCCACCAGTTGCAGGCTTTGCAGCTCATGTTTCTGCTGCTTCAGCTGCTGGATCACGGCGTGATAAGTGTGCAAGGGGAAACTCTCGCCCGCGGCAGGCGCGTCCGGAAATGAGGCCTCTTCGGTCAGGCTACGGCGCAAACGACGCATGAGCAGCAGGCCCATGACGAAGGCAAAGCCGGATGCTACCAGGACCAGGGCCATACGCAGCATGACGGG
>JBGQIG010000354.1:0-3386 GCA_041498365.1 Terriglobia bacterium
AAGATGCTGGACGCCCATCGCAAGTCGCTCAGACGAGGCGAGTATAATCAGGAATCGGTTGATGACCTTCCGCTCGCCGATCCAGGCGACGATCCGGCGACGCAACTCGACCAGAAACAGCGAGTAGACCGGTTGCTGGCCGCCATGGCTCAGCTCGGCGAGCGCTGTCGCGAACTCTTCAAGTGGAAACTCGAAGGAAAAAGCTTTCCGGAAATCCAGAAGCTAATGAAACAGACATCGATCAATACGATTTATACCTGGGACCTACGATGCCGCAAACAACTATTGAGCTTGTTGGGTGACTCTTGGGAGTAACTAGGTGGTTTGTGGGGATTCCCTCGCCTAACCCCTTACCCCTCACCCCTTACGTTTTCTGGTGACCATGTCAGAACACGACCTTGAAAAACTGCTGGGCGGATTCGCAGCCAATACGCTGACGCCGGGAGAGAAGCAGACGCTCTATACCGCCGCGCTGCAAGACCAACAGCTGTTCAATGCGCTGGCCGATGAGCAGACTTTGAAAGAGTTGCTCTCCGATCCAGACGTACGCCGCAGACTCCTCGCTTCATTAAAGCAGAAGAGCGCCTCGGGCGCCGACGGTTCTCTATCATGGCTGGATTGGTTCCGCCGTCCAGCAGGCCTCGCCATAGCCGGCGGCCTTGCGGCAGCTGCCCTCGCAGTGGTGCTGGGCATCAGGATTTATCAGGACAGTCTTAGACAAGCGGCACAATCGGTCACAACCGAAGACGCAAAGCCCGCGTCTCCTCCGGCTCCAATACCTCCAGCATCTCGACCGGCGACGTCTCAAGCCGTTGAGCCGCAGGCGAAAGCTAAAGAGAACGTAGCTCCAGCGATCGACCTCCCGAAGAAAGACTCTTTGACCGACAAGCTGGCCAAGCCAGAACGGTCTGCGCCGTCTCCATCGAAGAAAGAACGAGCCTCCGATGTTGCCCGAGACAGTCTGAAACAGCGAAGTGAACTAGACGAAGTCAGCAGGAAAGCGGAAGCGCCCGTGGGTGCGCTCAGCAAGTCCGCGGAGGAAGTGACCTCGCCTGCAGATCAGAAACTCGCAGCAAGCTCTGCACCACCAGCCACCGTGCCAGAATCCAAACAGTTACAAGCGCCAGCCGGTGGACGAGCCACTGTCACCGTCACGCCGGCACTCAGCGCTCGTGCCCTGTTCTATGAAGGAGAGCCAGGCCGAGCTGATACAGGATCGATGGCCAAAGAGCAAAGGCAGGCCATGAAGCCCCTGGCCGAGTCGGCACCGCAAGCAAACCGGCCTGAACGGCCACGGGAAGGGCTTTCACAACTGGGCAAAGCAGCGGGCACAGCCGCCCAACTCCGGCCCCTAGGACTTCGCTACAGCTTTGTCGTTCGTGGAACAGATGGGCAGGAGCGAGAAGTGGATGCGGCGACGGCGTCGAAGAGTATACAACCGGTATTTCTCACCGTGGAAGCCAATCAGGACGCCTATCTGCAAGTCTGGAAAACGGTTGGTTCCTCAACGCCTCAACTGCTATGGCCCGAGAAAGAAACCGGTCAGATCTCTCTGAAGATTACTGCTGGTCAACGGCAACACATTCCTCTGCCGATGGAGAGCGGGCCAGTCACCCTGACGGCTCGTATCTCCCGAGTTCCGTCCGGACCAATCACGAGGCAAGAAGCCATCATGTTCGACCGGCTCTCTCCCAACCAACTCCAAGAATCCATCACCGCAAGCAACCAAACCGGCTCACAAGAACGCGCCACCTACGTCGTCAACCAAGATCCATCCAGACCCGCTCAGGTCGCCGTCGATATTACCCTCGGCCGGTAGCCGCAATTGCACGACCTTAACCCGGACTATTCATGAATACCTGCTACGTCGGCCTTACTTGCGAGAAGCCCCGGCGGGCTTTGGTCTCGAACGCCCCGCGACGGCATTCATGAATACTGCGGGCTGGCGAATCTGCTGGACTCCGTACTATTTCTCCACCCCGATTCAACACGTGCGGGTAGAGCATGTTACTCCCCACACACTTTTACCTTCCGCTCCTCTAACGCCGCAAAAGCTTCTTTTTTAATGGCCACTTTATCCGCTTTCTCGCCCTCAGGGGAGTTACTGTCCTGCGCTAGTGCTTCTGCATACAAACGGGCGGCCTCAATACACGCTTTACTAGGAGGCGCCGTGCTTGATCCGCATGCCGCAACAAAGATTGTGCAAGCTAGAGCAGCGGTCATAGGTCCAACAACACGTGTGGTCATTGTATACATCCTCCAATATTAGACGCCCAACCATTGCGTATACTGACCGGCATAGTACGCAAAACCGGCCCGAAAATTCCACTGTGATTGTCATGTCGGTTCAAAGACCTCTCAACGCTACCCACATAGCCGGATTGGCGTGGCATACGGATCGGCATAGCTCCATTGGCAGGATGCTGAAAAAGTCCCCCAGCGGCGTTCTCACATCGCTCAGAGGCTCAACGTACCGAAGCGTACGCCTCGCCTCTTCGCTCGCTGCGGCCTTGCTGAACGGACTTTTTGAGCATCCTGCGGAAGTATTCTTCTGTTATGCCACACGTGCGGACCATCGACATTCTGGCATACCTACATCTTTTCCTCGCAGCCTATTATAGCTGCGAGTGGTCCAGCCCTTGAACCAGCCCTCTACTGGACTCCGCACCCCTGTACCACCCCGATCAATACGTGCATGTCCACATAAAAACTCCCGCCCCCTTATTCTTCCTCATGTGTTCTGCCACTGAAACCGAAAGTAAATAAAATGTTGCTCAGATTGCCAAGGCGTCACATGGGTCTCTCGGCGAACCTCCTGAAGCTGAAACTCCGCACCCAACTCCGCGAGAATAGAAGACTCATCGTATCGCATGACATCAAGGCCGCTGCACTTCGGCGGGCCGTCCAGCGCGAACGTGGACAGCACAACGGTGCCGCCCGGATGCAAAGTCCGTCGCAGCGTCGCCACATATCTTTGACGGTCCTCCGCTGCCGTCAGGAAGTGAAACACGGCTCGGTCATGCCACAGATCAAAACGATGCGGCGGCTGGAACGATGTCACGTCTGCTTCAAACCACTCAACTCTGTCTGCCCGCACACCAAGCCGTGCGCGGCTATGGCTCAACGCGACCCCGGACAGGTCGAGCACCGCAAGCCGCGTGTGACCGTCATCGAGCAGGAAATCAATGAGTGTGGATGCCCCGCCGCCTACGTCGATGATGAGTGCATCCTTGCCTACGCCAGATGCCGCGATGAGCGCCAGCGACAAGTCGGGGCGGCGCTGATGCCAACTGACATCCTGCGACCCTTTGGTCTGGTACACCTGATTCCAATGTTCTTGACGATTCATCTGGTGAGCTCAATTCCGCTGAGGGCCAGGCGCCTTA
>JBGQIG010000355.1:0-3381 GCA_041498365.1 Terriglobia bacterium
AAATCGGTTTCGTTTTCCAGACCTTCAACCTGTTGGCCCGCGCCACCGCCCTGCACAACGTGGAACTGCCGCTGATCTATGCCGGCGTTCCCGGCGAAGAGCGGGTGCAGCGCGCCAAAGGCGCGTTGGCGTCTGTCGGCATGGAATCCCGCATGATGCACAAGCCCAACGAACTCTCCGGCGGCCAGCGCCAAAGAGTCGCCATCGCCCGCGCCCTGGTCAATCGCCCCTCCATCATCCTGGCTGACGAACCCACAGGCAATCTCGACTCCCAGACCGGCAACGAAATCATGGCGCTATTCGATCGTCTGCAAGCCGAAGGCAACACCATCGTACTGGTCACCCACGAGCACGATATCGCGGAATACGCTCATCGCGTGATCCACATCAAGGACGGAGTCGTGGAACGGGACGAGAGGAAACGCGGCCGCTAGTCGCTGGTCGCGGTCGTGGCCCCGCGAGAAAGTTCGGTGTTGTATCGGAACACAGAGTGCCGAGGTGTGCTCGGATCCACTACGAACGCATCTTCTGCTGGAGTACATTGAGCAGGGCTCGATCGAGTTGATGACCGTGCCAATCCTCGAATTTCGTTCCCAGCCGCTCCGTGTCCATCACGCCGAAGGGGCCGCGAAAGTTCCACAACGCCCAGCCGGTGTGCAGCTCACCCAGTACGCCGAGCGTATCGCTGAACCAGGCAAGAACGACTTGGGGTGGGGTGTGCCTGTAGCAACCCATCTCCCCGAAGTGGATCGGGATGCCTTGCGACGCAAGGTTTCCCCAAGGCTGGAAAGCGCGCGCGAGTATTTCCCGGTCTGAGATTACTTTGCCTTTGCTGTCCTCCAACGGCCAGGTAGGTTCCGGTTCCGAGCCCGTCAGGAAACCGCGAGCCCATTCACAGCGGTAATGCGTCAACGGCATTGGGTTATAGGTATGGCAGCTTTGCATTAGGTGGGTGTCGAACAGTCCGGGGATGATCTCGTTGCCACCCGCAAGCCCGTCGGTGATCACCAGGCGCTTCGGGTCATGCTTGCGAATTGCCTCGATGGCCGCGCGGGCCACGCGAACGTATTCCTGCGCGTGGCGTTTCATGGCCTCCGCCCGGAAGTCTTCCGACTTCTTCCCGGCTTTCTTCAGCTCTTCGGTCTCTGCGGCAGTAAGCGGAAGGTACGGTTCATTGACCAGGTTGAAACTCAGCTTCTCATTCGAGATACCCTTGTAACGGTCGGCGAAGTACGCCCACTGATACACAAAGGCATCCTGGGTTTTTGAATCCGTGAATGCGCTCGTCTTCTCCTTGGTGATGTGAATCCCGGTTAAGGCCTCGTCCATGGTGTCGAGAATGCAGTATCCCGGCGACCGGTGCAGGCACACATTTACGTGAATCCCGTACTTCTCCCCCAGATCGATGGCCCTGTCGATGGGGACGACCTTTTCCTCCCGGATTTTGAAAAGATCCTGGGAATCGGTCCAGAAGCGATAGTCCATCGGCAAACGCACCCAATTGAAGCCCCAGTCGCGAATCCACCGGAAGTCCTCCTCCAAGAACATTCCGTCATTCTTGTAAGGGAAGTACTTCATCCAGTCCGGGTCCGTGGAGAAGTACTCGAGCAGGTTAAAGCCGTACCACTTTGGATTTTTCGCCGGGATGGATGAGCTCACGCCCGACGTAGATGGCGCCAGATCCGCAAAAGCGCCCTTAGCCGCCATGGATTGAGGAAGGGCCGCAGCCAACGTTGATAAGCCGAAGCCTTTCAGCAGGGCACGTCGGCTCACACCTGCAGCCTTATGACTCATATTTCGCCTCTTAACCGGATCAACCGGAATTTCCTTTTGGCCTCGAAAACGGCAGCCATTCTACACTCACTGGGCGGGTGGCCAGCCTATCAACGCGCACTCCTACTCTCGAGGGTGCCCCGTCCAAGCTCCGCTTGGGCGGGGATTTTTCTTCCACCACACCCACTGGACGGGTTACCTTCAACTTCGCTCAGGGCAAGCTCCGACTCCTCCCTAAACGACCCGGCAGTTCTCATTCGGCGTCGTGGTAAATCACGCCCAGGGTGAACCTCACTCCTCGCGTCACTCGGCTGACTCCGTGGCGCAAATTCGTGCGGTAATATCCACGGCTGCCTTTCACCGGACGATAGCGCGTGGCGAAGATCAGAATTTGTCCTTGCGCGGCGGCGATGACCTGGGCACGCGATTGAGCCCGTGGCTGCTGCTCCACCAGCACGAATTCTCCGCCTTCGTAGTCCACCCCGGGGCGGCTGAGAAAACAGGTCAGTTGCAGCGGGAAGGCAACTGCGCCGTACAGATCCTGGTGCAGGCAGTTGAAATCGCCGGCTTCGTAGTGCAGGAGTAATGGCGTGGGCCGAGTCTGTCCATTTTTCCTGCAGACGGCAAGAAAAGCAGGATGGGTGGGAGGAAACTTTTCCGCGGCTCCCAAGTCTTCGTTCCACTCATTGGCAATGGGAACCAGGTAGGGATAACTCGCCTCCCGCAACTCCTGGACGATCGGCGGCAGAGGATAGTCGAAATACTTGTAGTCGCCACGGCCGAACCGGTAGCGCGACATGATGATGTGGCTGCGAAACGCCTGGTCGGACTGGTACATTCCGCAGAGCTCGGCGCATTCACGTTCGTTCAGCAACACAGGTGTGAGCGCGTATCCGAAGTCGCGCAGAGATTGATGGATCGAAGGCCAGTCCAACTTATCCAGCCTTTGTGCAATGCTCGCGTTCATCGCTATCGGTAAGTGTAGGAGAGAGGGGCGGCAAGCAGCTATCCGGATCTTGCGGTTGAAAGGGATACTTCGCGGAGGACCACGTGCCTACGTGAATCATCCCGCCTGCATGGATCGTGCTGAGGGCTGAAGACCGACGACTGACGACTGTCTTACTGCGTGCTCTCCACCGGCTTCACCACCGCGGTGTCGGTCGGCGGACTGGGTCGGGCGATGAAGAAGTCGTGGTCATAGAGATTGCGATACATGCGTCCGGAAATTTCCGCCGCCTTGGGACCGTAGGTGGGGCGTCCGCCCTGCAGGAAGACTACGACAACGATCCGGCCTACGTCGGCTTTGGCGTAGGACGCGAACCAGCCGTAGCGGGTACCTGCCTTGGAGCAGGTACCGGTCTTGCCCAGAATCTCTTCCTCGTTGAAATTCACCCGCACGCTGCGGGCTGTGCCGTAGGTCACGGCTCCTGCCATGCCGTCGGAAATCTCGGGGATCAGCGGAGCGATGTCGAGGTGCCGCTTCACCCGCGGCTCGAAGTTGGCGACATCGTCACTCGTAGCTGGATGCTGCAGGTAGTAAAGCGTGCCGCCGTTGGCGATGGCTGAAACCATGGCGCCTAATTGCAGCGGCGTCATGGAAATGCCCTC
>JBGQIG010000356.1:0-3378 GCA_041498365.1 Terriglobia bacterium
CCAGTGCGCAGACGTGTGCATCAGCCACTTACAGGCTCCCATGTGTTGCTATTTGATTGAAAAGTAACGAATGGAGCGTGGAACTGGTAGATTCAGCAAACCGCCGCCTTCAGCCACTCGGCCTCTCCGTCGTGCACCCTGCGGAAGTTTTGGTCAGAGCTTGTTGCGAATTGTTCTTCCTTGTGTTCAAAGTGGGCGACCAGTGACGACACCGTATATCACGATGTCGCGCGACGATTTCGGGGAACAATCGGGGAACACTTTTTTCTGCCGCTCTATTCCTCTCAATGACTTACCGTTGCCATCCGTGCCGTGCAAGTCGTTGAAAATACTGGTTGTAGGTTCTATGGCATGGAAGAGGTCGTCGGTTCGATCCCGACCAGGTCCACCATAATTTCTGCCAAATTCCGATTAGTTCCTCACCGCTCGAGCGTTTCCCCAGCCGTTGCAAGCCGAACCGGAACCTCTCCCGTTCAGTTACATCGGTAATTTGCCGGCGTGTGACTAATTTCTTACTCTCGAACGATAACTCGGGAAAAATTCAGTTACAGGGTTTGAGTGCTTGTGGCCCAGGCAAAAACATCATGGTTCGTGCGCCGCACTCGCCCAATCTACGCTCTACTGTGCGTGATCGTGCTCCTTCTTGTTTCGACCCCTTCCGTCAAAGCTCAGAACGCCCCAAGCCCGCGTAAACTGGTCTACAAGGTGTCTCCGAAATATCCTCGCGAATTGAAGCAGAACGAGATTGGAGGGTCGGTCCGGCTGACTATTTTGATCAGTCCTAATGGCTCCGTGGGAAAAATTTCACCCATCGGAGGCAACCCGGTCCTGGTTGATGCAGCTACTCTGGCGGTGAAGCAATGGAAATACGCACCCTCAGATCGCCCGACGACCGTAGAAGTCCAGTTGGATTTTGTTCCTCACTGAGTAAATGGTTCCGCCAGGCGATGCAATGCTAGGCTAGGTCTATCGTGTCCCGCGTCCAATTCGTCGCAAAGAATCGGAGATATGAAGCGTGATGCAGTCTCCCAGGAGCTCCGTCGCCACCTACCGCCGGAGCATCTTGCTGCTTGCCGCAATGGTGCTGGTTGCGTGCTGTCTTCCGGCCGGCGCCACGGGGCCGGCAACTCCGAAAAGTGGCGTCACGAAGGCCTGGTCCATTCTCTGGCAACCCGCGCGGCTGGTGAATGGCGCTCCAGTCGTGTTTCAAGTCGCGCCGCCCGCTCGACTGACGGGGCTCACTGCAAAATGGCTCGAACACGAAGTTTTCTTTGCCTACGATGCAGGAAGCAAGACCTGGTTCGGAATTGCCGGCATTGGCCTGGAGACCCATCCCGGGATTTACGCCCTCGAACTGCAGGGAACCACGTCACGAGGGAAGGAAATTTCCTTTTCGCGAAAGATCACCATCCGTTCGGCGAAGTATCCCAGCATCGCGGTGACCGTTGCCAAGCGATACACCGAGCCCAGCCCGGAGCAACTGGACCGCATCAAGCAGGACAAAACCGTCAAGCAGGACGTGTTTAGCCACACCGATCCTGAGCGGGAGTGGTCAGGTAAGTTTCGTGTGCCGGTGGATGCGCCGGTTTCCGATGTCTTCGGCACCCGGCGCGTGTTCAATGGAAAAGTTCAGAGCATGCATCAGGGGCTGGATTACGCCGTTCCGTCGGGCACGCCTGTTGCAGCGCTTAACGCAGGAACGGTTCTGCTTGCGAGCCCCTTGTATTTCGAAGGCAATTGCGTGGTTCTTGATCATGGACAGGGTCTGCTGACGCTCTACCTCCACCTGTCGGAGATCAGGGTAAAACAAGGCGAGCAGGTCAAGCGCGGGCAGGAAATCGGCCTGAGTGGAGGTTCGGGACGTGCGACCGGACCGCACCTGCATCTGGCCGTGCGCTGGCAGGGCGTCTATCTGAACCCCGCAACCCTGTTGGCCCTCAAGCTACCTTGAGTCTTTCCAAGAAAATCTCTTATAAGCGCTCATCCGCAGATCTTCCGCTACCGCCACGTGGAATTGGGAAGGAGCGCGCTGACGTCCGCAAACTCAGGTTCCTGACCAAGCGGTGCAGATAGTTCGCGTGCACTCCCAGAATTCGCGCCGCTTCCGTGTAGTTGCCTTTGGCTTCCTCCAGGGCGGTCAGGATGAGGTTTTTCTTCAACTGTTTGACCGCCATGTGATACTTCGCCTCCTGCACTCCCGGCGCGGGATCCTTCTCTAGAACAGATTCCGGCAAATCCTCCGGCCGGATCACATCCGACACCCCCAGCACCAGGGCCCGCTCGATTGCATTTTCGAGTTCGCGCACGTTGCCCGGCCAGTCGTAGTTCATCAGACCGGCCATGGCTTCGGCAGAGATCTTCTTAGCTTTCACCTTGCATTTGGCGGCAAACTTGACGACAAAATATTCGGCCAGAACTGGAATGTCTTCGCGCCGCTCGCGCAGCGGCGGCACCACCAGCGATACCACGTTCAGCCTGTAATAGAGATCCTCACGAAACGTTTTGGCCTTAACCGCCTTCGACAGATCTTTGTTGGTGGCCGCGATCAGGCGTATGTCAACCGAGATGGGACGGGAGCCGCCCAGCCGCTCGAACTCGCGTTCCTGCAGAACACGAAGCAGCTTGACCTGCAACGCCGGCGCCAGTTCCCCAATCTCGTCGAGAAACACCACGCCGCCGTCGGCCACCTCCAGCCGGCCTTTCTTCTGTCCGACGGCGCCGGTAAACGCACCTTTTTCATAACCGAAGAGTTCGCTTTCCAGTAGACCTTCAGGAATAGCCGCGCAGTTGATGGCGATGAAGGGCCTGGCGGCGCGCGGACTGTTGCGGTGAATGGCCCGCGCCACCAGTTCCTTTCCAGTGCCGCTCTCGCCGCCCACCAGCACCGTGGAATCAGTGGGTGCTACCCGCGACAGAAAGCGGTACACCTCCTTCATACGGGAGCTTTCACCCACCATGTTGTGCTGCAGATTGATCTCCGCCGCCAGACGCAGGTTTTCCTGCTCAAGCCACAGCAGTCGTCGCGCGTTTTCAAGCGCGACGGCGGAAATGCCGGCGATGCTCGCCACCAGTTCCAGGTGATCTTTATCAAAACGGGTGCTGGGACTGGTGGTGTCCAGGTAGATGCAGCCGATCACTCTTTGAAAAACCGTGAGTGGCACGCACAGCAACGAGCGCACCTGGAAGGTCACCAGGCTTTCCACTTCGCTCAATCCTCCACTACCGGGCACGTCCGCGCCCAGGATCGCGACCCCCTGGTTCATGACCTGGCGAGTGATGGTGCGGCTGACGCGTACCGCCTCTCCCTGTTTCGTCGCTCCAGGATGAGCAAAAATCGAAGAGAACTTCTCGCTGCCGTTCCCATCCAGCAGAATCGCG
>JBGQIG010000357.1:0-3368 GCA_041498365.1 Terriglobia bacterium
CGGCGAAGCATACGGTAGAGTAGCTGCTATAACTTGCCACTAGTGGAGGTGGGCAACCCGGTCGAGCAGGAAGAGCAATCCCACTCCTAGAAAAACCACTAGTGCCATTTTCACCCCGGGCTCGCGGTTGACTTCCGGCATAAGATCCGAAGCTGCGACATAGATTGTTACTCCCGCAGAAAGTGGCAGGCCGTAACTCACTTCGTGGCGGAACAGCGCCATGGTCAGAACTCCCGCCAGCGTTGAAGCTCCCAGCAGCACAGATGCGCCCCAGGCGATGCTCCGACTCTGCCCGCTGGCCAGCATGACCGACGCGATGGTGAATCCCTCAGGAATTTTGTGCAGGAAGATGGCTAGAAAGATAACCCATCCCAGCCAGTTAGAAACAATAAAGCCGGAAGTGATCGCGATGCCGTCAAAAAAAGTATGGATGATCAGTCCCAGAAGCACCGAATATCCTCTGTGCCCGCGGACAAATGCATCCTTGTGGGTTTCCTCGCCGAAGTGGAAGTGGGGCGTGACGGTGTGTTCAAACAAGTGGACGATAAGATATCCCGCGAGGACCAGGAAAGCGGCGCTCTGGCCACGAAGCTCCAGGCTTGCGGGGAAAATCTCCACAATCGCCGTCGCCAGCATGAATCCCGCGCCCAAGGCCACGAAGTACTTAAGGTAAGAGCGGTCCCAGTGTTTCTGGACGATGATGGCGCCGCCAAAAACATTGGCCGCCGCCGCGGTCAGGCCTAGCAAAATGCTGAGGAGAATGGGATGCATGGGCGACGGAGGATGATATCAGTTCTCCTTCGTCGATCCTGTTTTTCCGCTAACCCCAGTTTTCGGTTCGTAGTTCCCGGTTCTCAGTTCATGCAGCCGGTCTGATGGCGCTGATGAGTCCATTGAGAATGCGGCCCAGCTCTGCTGCTTTGTCCAGGAGATACTTCCCATGTTCCGGAGTGAAGTAAGCGAGATTCTGGGCGATCATCACTTGGGTTTCGACCTCGACCAATGCTCCTCGGGCTCGCCCCAGAAAAAAATGGAACTCGTTGGCAGAAAAACGTGCCTGCCCTTCAGCAATGTTGGTTGGAATTGCCACCGCCGCCCTACGCAACTGACCAGCCAGCGCATAGGTCTCGTCACGTGGAAACAGCTTGGTGCGGTAGACATCCATGACAAAATCCATCGCCTTTTGCCATGCAATAAGTTCCCGGTAAGACTGTCCCATGAGTAATCCTCCCGGAACCATCATGGCAACATCGCCCCACAAAAGCTGTGATGGATGAACACTGGCAACTGGAATCTGAGAACCGGGAACTGGGTTTAAATCACCCGCTGTGGCGGATATGCATGACATCGCCATCCTGCACAATGTAGTCCTTGCCTTCGAGGCGCAGAGTTCCTTTGGCGCGGGCATTGGCTTCGGAGCCGGCTTCGAGCAGCTGGTCCCAGCGGATGGTTTCGGCACGAATGAAGTGTTTTTCCAAATCAGAGTGGATGGCGCCAGCCGCTTCGACGGCGCGGGTGCGGATGGGAATCGTCCAGGCGCGGCATTCGTCTTCCCCGGCGGTGAAAAAGGAAATGAGTCCCAGCAGGGTGTAGGTGGTGCGGATCAGGCGGACCAGCCCGCTTTCTCGAAGACCATAGCTGGAAAGAAATTCCGCCGCATCAGCATCGCTCATTTCTGCCAGCTCCGCCTCGACCTTTCCACAGATGGCGGACGCTCCGGCGTTGGGGCGCGATGCGACTTCGGTTAGATTGTATTTGCCGATCGCATTCTCAAGATCGTTGCCCAGCTCGGTGCTCTCGCCGACGTTGAGCACGTAGAGAATCGGCTTTTCGCTCAGGAACATAAAGCCACGCAGGCGCTTCTTGTCCTCCGGCGTCATTTCCATTTCGCGCAGGGGCTTTTCATTTCCCAGGTGGGCGTTGGCCCGTTTGAGCAGGTCGAATTCTTTTTCCAGATCGGGGGTGCGCATCTTCTTCAGATCTTTTTCCAGACGCTCCAGCCGTTTCTCGATCTGCCCCAGGTCACTGACCATGAGGTCGAAGTCGACATTCTTGATGTCGCGAAGCGGATCTACGGGCCCGACGTGCGGGATCGACGGATCTTCAAACGCGCGAACGACGTGGGCGAGCGCGTCCACATTGCGCAGGTGGCCGATGTAGGCAGTCTCCTTGAGAGCCTCCTGGCCGATCGCACCCACGTCCACATATTCGACGGATGCATGGGTGAGCTTCTTGGGGTTGTAGAGGGCGGCCAGCTGATCGAGGCGCTCGTCAGGCACCTTCGCCACGCCGATGTGAGCCTCACGCGGGTTGGCGTGGGCCTGTCCGGAGAGGTGCGCCTTGGTGAGAATGCGAAACAGAGATGTCTTGCCTACTTGCGGCAGGCCAATGATGCCAGTTTTCATAGGGACAAGAGGATGATAACAGTCGGATCAGGCCGGGGACCGCGCGGTCAGGTACGCAACCACCAGGCCCAGCAGCAGCACTCCGGTTTCGACTCGCGTGGACCAGTGGTGCAAGGCATCGAATTGCACACGAGCGGGGTTGTCAACCGGCACAGAATCGATCTGTCCGATAGAAACCCTGATCGCGTCCATCCGCGGAATGATGCCGAACTGCGAAACCAGCGTAAGCGCGAGCATCAGGCAGATGAGCACATTGCGTGCGGCGAATGCGTGAACTTCGCCGGCGCTGAGGCGGCTGTAAAGCAGCGAACTGGCCAGAAAGATTATGGCGGAGACAATGCCCATCCAATGCAAAATTCCCAGGGAGCGTCCAACAACCGATCCGGCCAACTGCCGTGTCGGCAGCACCGAGAAGGCGGTCTGCGCGACCACGGGGAAAAATATCAGCCCGCCCAGCCAGACGATCAGAGAGAGCAGCATCAGGAAGCGTAGGAATGACATGGCGGTCATTATGCAGGGTGGGAAGAGCGAAAGCCAGTGCTGGGCAATGAGAGTGTGGCACCGCCAGCTGAGTTCCGGTTGAACAACACCAGATTTGAGTTGACGGTTCTCTGTCTATACCGGGACGCGTATGCTTTCGACGAGTTCCTGAATCAACTGCTCTGCCTGTTCTGATTTCTTCAGAGAAGAGGAGTAGCGGCCGTTAACGGCTACACGGTGAGCGAACACTGCCACGACCAGCGGTTTGAAATCTTCCGGGACGCAGAAGGTTCGGCCGTCCAGAAAGGCCATCGCCTGTCCGGCACGATAGAGCATCTGCGAGCCGCGGGGTGAAACGCCGAGGGAAAATTGGTCGGAGTCGCGAGTGGCGCGGACGATTGCTAGCACATAGCTGACCAGAGAATCATCAACCCGCACCTGGGTCACCGCCTGCTGCATCTCAAGCACATCGGAGGCCGTGAG
>JBGQIG010000358.1:0-3322 GCA_041498365.1 Terriglobia bacterium
TGCGGAAGTTGCTCCGATGCCTCGCGCGTCCGGCACCGAGGGATGAGCAGCGAGCTTTTCGGGGCATGACACGCACTGGCTCGCCGAACACGGACAGACGGGCGAATCTTCAACGCTCCATGCTTGTTGAATAAGGCGCGCGAGCCGGGCAAGCGTCGCGACCGGGAATCCAGCAGATTGAGCAGGCTACAATCCAGTTCTTCCGAATCGAGGTCTTCAGACAAGACCGGCAGCGTCGGGGGTGGCCCCACGGCGGACAGGAATCGTCCGCTCAGGGAGCGCGCTTTTTTGGTCGGCCTTAGGACGCGTACCCGTTCCCGCGGTCCGGGTCCCAGGGTCAGGAGTGGGCCTCTGACCGCCGCTGCCCAGGCGGCCCGCGATACTTCCACAAACCCGGCTGCGGCGAAACCTCCTGAGATTCCCGAATTCAGCGCGGAGGAGTCGCTGGCCGAACTGCGTTCTCTGGCCATCAGCGCGGGGGCGGAGATCGTGGGAGAATTTCTGCAGCATCGCGACCGGCTGGATCCCGCCACGCTGATCGGGCGCGGGAAGCTGGAGGAAATCGCCGGCGCCACCGCTTCGGTCTCGGCCGACCTGCTGCTGTTCGATCACGACCTCACCGCTTCGCAACAACGCAACATCGAAAAGCTGGTCAACACACGAGTGATTGACCGCACTCAGTTGATCCTCGACATCTTCGCGAAACATGCCCGGACCCGTGAAGGGCAGCTGCAGGTGGAGCTGGCGCAACTGGAATACATGCTGCCCCGGCTGGGTGGGCGCGGCGTGGAAATGTCGCAGCTGGGCGGCGGCATTGGTACTCGCGGACCGGGCGAGACCCAGCTCGAAACCGACCGGCGGAAAATACACCGGCGCATCCGTCACGTGAAAGAGCAGATCGAAAATGTGCGGCGGATCCGCGCCCAGCAGCGGCAACGGCGCGAATCGGTCCCGGTGGCGATGGTAGCGCTGGTCGGTTACACCAATGCGGGCAAGTCCACATTGTTCAACGCGCTGACCCAGGCTGCAGTGCTGGAATCCCCGCGGATGTTTGCGACTCTGGACCCGACCATTCGTTCGGTGACCCTGCCGTCGCGCAGGCAGGCGCTGCTCTCAGACACGGTCGGATTCATCCGCAATTTGCCACACACCCTGGTTTCCGCGTTTCGAGCGACGCTGGAAGAGGTGCAACGCGCGTCCCTGGTCCTGCAAGTTTCGGATGCCAGCAGTCCTTTGTCGGCGGAACAGGATGCGCAGGTGGAGAAGGTGCTGAAGGAACTGGAAGTCGACGGGAAACCGCGTTTGCGAGTGATGAACAAGATCGATCTGTTGCCTCCGAAGCAGCGTGAGTCGTTGCGAGACGACGCGGGCAGGGTGCACGTCTCGGCGGCCAAGGGCATCGGGATGAGCACGCTGCTGGACCGGATCGACGAGATGCTGTCCGAGGATCCCTTGAGCCGTGTGCGCCTGCGTGTGCCGCAAAAAGAAGGAAAGATGCTAGCCCTACTCGAAGCACGATCGCGGATTTATTCGCGGAGATATAACGGCGGATCAGTGGAGTTGGAAGTGGAGGCGCCGGAATCGGTAATGAGAAAGGTAAGAGCTTTCGTAACGCACGACTAGTTCTATTCTGTCGCACGAGCTCTTCGGCTGAACCGCATGGCCGACCGCACCGCTGTGACAGCGAACATCAAAAGCAGAGCGAGCCAGGCGAAAAACCCCAGCAGTCCGGAGAGTATGGCAATCAGTTCCCACGTACCTGAACTTCGAGACAGAACAGCCATCACGATTCCTCCCACCGTTATCACCGCAACCGGAAGAGCCCAGACACGCATTTTCTGACGTTGTCGCTGTAGTCGATCTAACTGGCAACCCACAAGCCACCATTGTGCCCAAATCGCGAGTAAGAGTACGCAATCCAGCAGGACAATCCGTGCCCCGCCCTCTAGTCGTTTCACTAGGCGGGGAAGCATGTACTGCAACGCTCCGCCAAAGTACAAGCTCGGTGGATGCATATACCATCCCACCAGCATGCCCGCTGGCCACTCTACGGTGTAGATGGCCTTAACCGAGATGGTCGGCCGGTAATCGAAAGAAATCGGATCCCATCCTACCCGTGGGGAGGCGGACGGCTGAGATGGAGCCGGCCCCGATCTCGCAACCTCCGCGGCTCTTTCAATAGCGTCCAGCGTCTGGATCAAATGTGTCTCGGCTGCCCAATTTCTGGACTCCTCGCGGTAGATCAAGGGAATCGCAATCGCCAAGTGAATAAGCGGCAGCAGGAGACTGTAGCGAAGCGCTTTCACACTAGATTAGGCACCGACAAACATCGCACAGGGGACGGACCCGGTGGCCGTTGCGAAAAAGCTGAAGGCTGATAGCTGACTGCTGAAAGCTTAAATGGGCCGGCAACCAAGAAGCGGTGACTTTCCTTGGCTATCGGCCCATTCGATCCTGAATTGGATCGGAGGTGATACTTACATGCTAGACCCGTTATCTCAGATGTCAAGCGTCTTTCCGCGATTTTGCGAAATAGTTCACAACCGTCAGTTTCAACGCGGAAAAATGATATTGCCGGCTTGTGATCGCGTTGACACGTGGTCCGTAACATGTTACTTTCAATGGTCTTAAGCCTCCTTACGCTCTAGACCTGATCAGCACACAATGGACGAGATATTAGGACAACTAGGCGGATTACTGCTCGGGTCCGTGCCTACCATCATCTTCATCGTGTTGTTGTTCGGCATTTACACGGTGGTGGTGCATAGGCCGTTAGTCAAGGTGCTGGCAGAACGGCATAGCCGGACGGAAGGCGCAATCGAGAAAGCGCGAGCCGACATTGCCCAGGCCGAAGCGCGAACGGCGGAATATGAGCAACGGTTGCGGGAAGCGCGTGTGACCGTATTCAAGAGCCAGGAAGCCCGTCGGCGGCAAGCCCTGCAAGCACGAGCCGCGGCGGTCGCCGCGGCGCGGAGCCGGGCGCAGGTCCAGGTTGAGCAGGCGCGGGCGGCCATCGAGCAGGACAGAGTGGCGGCGCAAGCCAGCCTGCAGGCGGAGAGTGGCCGACTGGCAGCTGCTATCATTCGCGCGATTCTGCAACCGGCAACTCAAGCCCCGGCGGGAGGCGAGTGATGCAGTCTCCGTTCATGCGCTGCACGCGCCTGACTTTAGCGTCCGTGGTTTTGGCGTGTATGGTTCTGCCGATCGGAGCCGGTGCTCAAGGGCAGGCTGCAGGTTCCGCTGCGAAGGCAGAGCATTCAGCCGGCAATACGAATGCCGAGCTGTCCCAGGAATCGCGCGAAGCCGCGGGCGAGGACGAGCA
>JBGQIG010000359.1:0-3313 GCA_041498365.1 Terriglobia bacterium
GGTACGATCCGAGTCGGCGACCCGTTAAGCTCATAAGGCTTAGCACTTGTGGGTTTCTCCTTGACACCGCAACTTCGGGGAGCGAAACTCCGAATTAGAGATCTCTCTAAAAATTCTGCATGGATTATTACTCTATCCTGGATAACAACCCTGCCCAGGCGGGGCCGGAAATTGCCCCTCCGGACATCGGCCGTTCCGACCTGGAACCGAGGACGGAAAACGCGCTGGTCGCACGCGAGGCCTTGCGCTTTCCGGGAGAGGACGGCGGCAAATCCCTGAGCGAGATGGCACAGCGCGATCTGGATGCCACGCTACAGTTACTGGCAGAGCGGGCGCAATACATTACCGGGGCCTCGGGAGCAGCCATCGCGCTACGCGAGGGCGAGAGCATGGTGTGCTGCGCCAGCGTCGGCTCCTCGGCGCCAGAACTGGGAGCTCATCTGCAGATAGATTCGGGGCTATCGGCGGAAAGTGTCCGGACCCGGCAGATTTTGTTGTGCAACGATGCGGCAACTGATCCGCGCGTGAACCGCGAGAGCTGCCAGGCATTCGGAATCGCATCGGTTGTGGTGATGCCGCTGGTACGGGGAGAAGAGGTGTACGGCGTGTTCGAGCTGCTATCGGGCAGGCCCCACGCTTTCGAGGAACGGGACTTTGTGGCGGTGAAGCGCCTCTCGGAGATCATCCAAACGGCGGTGGAGCATGCCGAAGCTGCCAGGCGCGCAGAAAAAGATCCAGGCGGGAAACCAGAGCCAGAGATCGCAGCTTCATTCAAGGCCGAACTTGCGACGGCAAAGCCTGCGTCCCAGCTGCAAACCGGGACTCCAGAAGCAAGTCCTACAGAGCAGGCCCCCCTCCCCAAGGCAAGAACTGTGATCGAAGAGGCGGAGCCAGAGCCGCCGATTGCGTCAGCAACTGTTCTTCCGTCGGAACCCGTGCTTGCGGCGGTCCCTGAGCCCGCGGCGAACGATGACGAAAAGAAGACCGAAACAGACCAGTCCCGCACGATTTCGACCATCGCGTATGGGAATCTCCGGAGATGTGAAACTTGCGGATTTCCGGTGTCCGAAGGCCGAAGACTATGCCTGGATTGCGAGGCAGCCAACCCGACCGCCGACCCGGGTGGCAGCGAGGTTCCCGAGTTCTTTACGCAGCTCGGTGATTCCAATGCAAGCTGGATTCGGTCGCATGCGTACTGGGTGGCTACTGTGCTGATCGTTGCCGCTACAGTTGCAGTGCTGATCTGGCGATTCTAGAAGTATTCCTCACTGGGCACAGCCCCATTCTGAACAAAATCAGGCAAGCCTACGTACCTTCCAAGGTCGCGGTTTCCTTATTTTCCGGGCCACTGCTCTCCGGAATGGCAGGTGCTGTGCGCTGTCTAACCCCGGCCCTCACATTGACTTGCCCGTGAGCGCAGCCTACCATCGGAAAATCATTTTGGAGCTGCTTGATGACCGGCGAAACCATCTCCCACTACCGCATCCTGCACCAGCTAGGCGGTGGGGGGATGGGCGTCGTGTACGAGGCCGAAGACGTCAATCTCGGCCGGCACGTGGCTCTGAAGTTCCTGCCCGGAGAGCTGGAAAAGGATCCGTCGGCGCTGGAGCGCTTCCAGCGTGAGGCCCGGGCCGCCTCCGCCCTGAACCATCCCAATATCTGCACCATCTATGAGATCGGGCAGGCCGATGGCCGCTACTTTATCGCCATGGAACTGCTGGAGGGGCAAACCCTCAAGCAGCGTATCGGAAAGCAGACTCTGGAGATGGGCGTGCTGCTCGAACTCGCCATCCACATCGCAGAGGCGCTGGAGGCGGCACACTCCAAGGGCATTATTCACCGCGACATCAAGCCGGCAAACATCTTTGTGACCACCCGCAACCAGGCCAAGGTGCTGGATTTCGGACTCGCCAAGCACACGCTCAGGGCGGAGACCGTGCTGGGCGGCGCAACTGCAGGCTCGGCGGTAACAGTGGACGACGACATGCTGACCAGTCCGGGATCGACGGTCGGCACGGTCGCCTACATGTCCCCCGAGCAGGCGCGGGGCAAGGAACTGGATACGCGCACAGACCTGTTCTCCTTCGGCGCCGTGTTGTATGAGATGGCGACCGGCGCACTCCCTTTCCGTGGCGACACCTCGCCCGTAGTCTTCGACGCCATTCTGAACCGCACCCCGGTGTTGCCAGTGCGGCTGAATCCTGACGTCCCGCTGCAACTGGAGGAGATCATCCTCAAACTGCTGGAGAAGGACCGGGACCTGCGCTACCAGGGCGCAGCAGAAGTGCGCGCCGATTTGAAGCGACTGAAGCGCGACACGGAGTCCGGACTGGTTTCCGCAGTTACGAGTTCTGCCACGCTGCGGGCGGCACGCGACCGGAAGCCGGGCCGCCTCTGGAATTGGGTTGTGATGGCCGTGGTCGTGCTCTCTGTCCTCGGACTGGCCATGACCGTTTTCATGCGCCGCACCCGCGCGGTGATGACGGACAAGGACGCGATTCTGGTCGCCGACTTCGTGAACACTACCGCCGATCCGGTATTTGACGGCACGCTCAAAAAAGCGCTGGCCGTGGATCTCGAGCAGTCGCCGTACTTGAATGTCTTCCCTGAGCAAAAGGTGAGGCAGACGCTGCAGTTCATGGGACGCACTCCGGATGAACGCATCACCAGCGAAGTTGCACGCGAAATCTGCCAGCGCGCCGGGATCAAGGCCATGCTGAACGGCTCGATTGCCAACCTCGGCAGCCAATATGTCATCACCCTCGAAGCGGTCAACGCGGGGACGGGCGAATCGCTGGCCCGGGAGCAGGTACAGGCGGCAAGCAAGGAATCCGTACTGAATTCGCTGCACGGGGCCGGCTCGAGTTTGCGGAAGAAGCTGGGAGAATCGCTGACCTCGGTGCAGAAATACGACAAGGCGCTATCGGAGGCGACTACGTCATCGCTCGAGGCGCTAAAAGCGTTCAGCCTGGGAGACAGCAAACACCAGACCTTCGACGAACTGGCCGCCTTGCCCCTTTATCAGCGAGCGGTGGAACTGGATCCCAATTTCGCCATGGCCTACGCCCGCCTGGGGACGGTTTACGGCAACCTCGGGCAAAGCGAGCTTTCGGAGAAAAATCGCGAAAAAGCGTTTGAGCTGCGAGACCGGGCGAGCGAGCACGAAAAGCTTTACATCATGTCGCACTATTATGTGGATTCCGGCCAGCTCGAAAAAGGGATTACCGCGCTCGAACTCTATAAGCAGACCTATCCCCGGGATTCCATTCCCTACAACAATCTCGCGGCGGTTTACAGCCAGATGGGACAGTAC
>JBGQIG010000360.1:0-3310 GCA_041498365.1 Terriglobia bacterium
AGCCATGCACGCAAGCTCGGCGGCAGCAACAGATCCTGGTCGGGAAGGTAAGCTCGGTAGCCCTTTGGCATGAAACATTATGTCCCGATTCCGTTCGATCTGTTCCCTCGATCTTGCGGGATTCTCGGACAGGCTCCTAGTGTAGTGTCCACGAATTAGCTGGACTTTCGTTTGCGGGTTTTGGGAACAGTACAGCCAGGTTGGATCTGTTCGAGAGTTTGACGGCATCTGGCGAGCTTGGCGAGGATCGAGTCGACGGTAGCGGTCCAGACGAAAGGCTTGGGGCTTGCGTTCCAGGCGGCCAGGAAATCCTCAATCGCGGCGATGAGATCTGCGACGCTAAGAAAGGAATCGCGGCGGATGCGCTTGTTGGTCAACTCGGCAAACCAACGCTCGATGAGGTTCAGCCAACTGCAACTGGTGGGCACGTAGTGCATGACGAAGCGAGAGTGCTTCTTGAGCCAAGCCTTGACCTCGACGGTGCCGTGGGTGCCGTAATTGTCGATCACCAGATGCAGAGGGGTGTTGCCCGGAAACTCTCGGTCAATGCGTCGAAGAAACTTCAAGAACTCCTGATGCCGGTGTCGCTTGTGACAGTCCCCGATGACTTTGCCCTGAAGCACATCCAGTGCAGCGAACAGCGTCGTCGTCCCGTTCCGTTTGTAGTCGTGGGTCATCGTACCGCAGCGTCCCTTCTTCAGCGGCAGGCCAGGCTGCTGGGTGCGGTTTGATGCTTGAATTTGGCTCTCTTCGTCGACACACAGCACCATCGCCTTGTTTGGCGGATGCAAGTAGAGACCGATGACGTCGGTGAGTTTTTCGAGGAACTTCGGGTCCCGTGACAACTGGAACGTTTTGGTGCGGTGCGGCTTGAGGTTGTGACTTCGCCACAGGTTGCTCACCGTCGATTTGCCGATACCCTGATTCGCCGCCATGAGCCGGCAACTCCAGTGAGTCATCCCTTTCGGTTTCGACTGCAGCGTGGCGTCGATCACCGCCTTGATCCGTTCCGCATCGTAGGTCGCCTTGCGGCCCCGGCCCGGTGCGATCTCCCAAAGGCCCGGCAGTCCTTGAGCCACAAAACGTTCCCGCCATAGACGAACCGTTTTCCGATTGACATCCATCTCGGCAGCGATGGCCGCCTCGGATTTACCGTGGCCGGCTGCGAGAACGATGCGGCCGCGAAGGGCCACCTGCTGCGGCGTTCCCAACGCCGCCAACCACTGTTCAATTTGCTTCTGCTGATCCTCACACACCGCCAGCACGGGCGTTGGGCGCGGCATGGTTCATTATGCAGCAGTCCCGCCTGAATGTCCATCTATTTGTTGGACACTACACTAGTTGGTGCAACAACTGACTTGTCAGCTCAGAAGAGCTCTAGTCATTCGACCTGCTGCAAGTTAAGCGCGATGCGCACACCATTCACGAGCACGAGGCTTTGGTCAATCAGTTCCTGCGTGGTGATTTCCGCCTCGGCCAGCCGCTGGATTGCCTGCACCGGGCAGAGGAACTCGATCGCTTCAGAGGCAGGCGAGGAGCCTGCTGGCGGACTGACCTGAACCAGCACCGTGATATCCAGGCCGGCGAGTTGCGGGTCCTGCGGGACCCTGGCCAGAATAGCCTTGAAGCCCGGCGCCAGGAAGAGATCGAACGTTTGGGCGGCGCGCCGGTAGATGGACGTTTTCTCTTTGTCAAACGGGGAGGGATTGCGAAGGGTCATTTGCAGATAGATCTGTTTCCGGAAATTCACGAACTCCGGCGGGGCGTAGTCTACGAAATGAATCCGGGCGCGGCCCTCTTTGTCCAAAGCGTCGAGATCAGATTGGTACTTGGTCTGAAGCACAGCCGGATCGGCTTGGCCCGCCTGTGGGACTGGCTGCGAAGTGTCGGGTTGCCGGATCGCAGGTACCACCGAAGAAGTGGCAACCCTCGCGGCCCCTGGAAGGGCTGCGGGAGCGTTGGCTGGCCCGGCATTGGAAACGATATTGGAGCCCGCCGGAGTCGAATCGCTCACCAGGCCGAGGGTCTGGGCACTCCTCTGAGGCCGATTGGGCGGCAGAGGAAGCCTGGATGGCGGGACGGCCGCTGGCACCGGATGAATCGGCGATTCCAAAGCCGCGCGAACCGATTTTGATGCTCTCCGCGCCGCCGGAGCTTCGCCTCTACTTACCGGGTAAGGATCCCGCTCTCCCAATACCAGGCCGTAAGGAGCGCCGTTGAGATAAATCTCGGAGCGATCCAGAATTTCCTGTCGCTCCGAATCCCGCTGGGCATTTACATAGGCGAGCGCGTCAATACGGTCGAGCACTACAACGAGGATCTCTTTGCCTTCGTAGTTGTAGCTCTGCGCGGTGCGCTTCACGTGAAAGGAAATCTCGAAGCCAAAAGCTTTAAAATCGTCGCGGCCGGAAAAGTCGTGGGCGAGCATGGCCAGGATCGGCTGGATGACATCCTGCAAAACCTTACCCGCCTCCTGGTTTTGCGTGAGCACAGCGGCGTTGTAAGCGGCAGCGTAGCTGCCCGTGACTTTCAAGACCGTCCGCTCATGGAACTTCACAAACTCGAGGCCGCGCGTGTCGATCGGCGTCCTTTCGTTGGGGTCGAGCCCGGCGTAGCGGGTTAAGATGAACGGAAATGAGAACCGGATGGCCGCAATTTCGCGGTTGGCGGCGGCCAGTTTGCCGAGGCTTGCCTGCTCCAGAGCTTTGAGTTCCGGGTCGCGGATCTCGGCCGGGCTCACTTGGGGCCATGCTGCCGTCCCGGCGCAAAGTGCGATCAGGACGGCGGCTGTTGTGTAGCGGCAAGAAAATCCTTGTCTGTGGGTCATGGCATTACCTCGCTGAACTCTGGACCGCCGCGCGGGCCGAAGGCTGGTAAGGGGGCTGCGCGACGGCCCGGATATAATCAATCACCGCGCGAATTTCATCCGCGCTCAGAGTGCGGCCCCAGGGCGGCATCATTGCCGATTTCCCCATCGCGCTTCCGCCCAGGGTGATGGTGTTCTGCACGAATTCATCGCTCAGGGGGTTGAACGCGGCTCCGTCGGTCGCGAGAGGCGGCGTTGGGTTCACATTGGAGCGATTGGAAGGTCCGGCCGGCGTGGCGTCGGCGTGGCACCAGACGCATTCATTCTGGAACACGCGCGCCCCCTGGGCCTGCCGGTAATTAAGCGGGATCAAGTGCTGCGGATCATTCGGATCCTGCTCGACTGCGTACGCTTTGAGCAGCGGGTCGGGCTTCGCCGCAGGCTGCCGAGCGCAGCCGGCTGAAGAAACCAGGGCCGCCGCCAGGCAAGCCAGGGCCCCCAGCC
>JBGQIG010000361.1:0-3290 GCA_041498365.1 Terriglobia bacterium
CTCTTTTGTGTCCATGGGAAAAGTCTATGGACAATTCGTTCAACAGTCAAGTGGGGCCCACCTATGATGTGTTGCGGGTTCCGGAAATTCTGCCCACCCCAAGGAAAGGCAGAAATGGGGGAAAACATCGTAACTTTGGAGTCTAAGGGGGGATCGTCGCAGGTGCGTAGTCCGCTCGAAAAAAGCCACCGTTCCGTTCTAAGCGAGCCAGCGTTCCGATAATAAAAAGCCACCCTTCCGCTGCAAAAGAGCCATTTTCGGGCTCTCCAGCGGAATCCCCACTCCATCCAATCCCACCATTTGGCAGCGGTTATTCTCTCCTTTGCACATCACGCGGAAGGAGAGGAAATGGGACGGAGGAGAACGGGAGTGAACAAGGTTCGAGACATCATCCGCTACGGCCAAACCACAGATTTGAGTGAGAGGCAGATCGCCCGGGCTCTGGGGGTTTCACGAACCGTGGTGGCCCGGACCCTGCAGACCTTCCGTGCCAGCGGTCTTCAGTACTCCGCGGTGGAGCAGCTTCCCGACAGCGAGTTGCAACAGAATTTGGAGCGCGGGAATACCCCGCAGGAAGGCGCTCGCTACAAGGAGGTGGCCGCCGGGTTTCCCGAGATGGTCGTCGAGTTGAAGAAGAAGGGGGTGACGCTGCAGTGGTTGTGGGAGCGCTACATCCGCGAGCACCCGCTGGGCTACCAATACAGCCAATACTGCCTGCACTTCCATCGCTGGTGCCAAAGCGAGGAGGTGTCGATGCACATCGAGTACAAGGCGGGGGAGGCGATGCTGGTCGACTGGGCCGGGGACAAATTGGAGGTCATCAACGGCCTCACGGGGCAGAGCTGGGCTTTGGATCAATTCGTGGCGATCCTGGGAGCCAGCGAGCTGACCTACGTCGAGGCGCGAGAAAGCCAGGAGGAGGCGCAGTGGATTCGCGCCAACGAAGGGGCCTTTCGGTACTTCGGAGGCGTCACCAGTGCCCTCATCCCGGATAACCTGAAGACGGCGGTGATTCGTGCTGACCCCTATGAGCCGGGGCTGAACCCGGTGTTTGAGGATTTCGCTCACCACTACGGGGTGGTCATCATGCCCACGCGGGTGCGCCGCCCACGGGACAAGGCGCTGGTGGAAGGGGCGGTGCGCCTGGTCTACCAGAGGATCAGCGCACGACTTCGGGGCCAGGTCTTTCACTCCCTGGTGCAGGTCAACGCGGCCATTCGGGAACTTCTGGAGGAGCACAATCGCCGACCCTTCAGCCGTTTGCCGTACAGCAGGCGGCAGTTGTTCGAGCGGGTGGAGATGCACGCCTTGCGTCCGTTGCCCGCGGAGCCTTTCATGCTGAAGACAACCATCTTCGCTACCGTGGCGATCAACTACCACGTGGAACTGCGCGAGGATCGGCATTACTACAGCGTGCCACATCCCCTGCGCCGACGCGATCCGCCCACACGGGTGAAGGTCGTCTACGACGATCGGGTGGTGGCCATCTACTGGGACAACGTGCGCGTAGCTCAGCATCGTCGGGATCGCACGCCCAACGGCTACACGACCCTGGCCGAGCACATGCCCTCAAATCACCGCTGGTACGCGGAGTGGAGCGCGGAGAGATTCTTAGGCTGGGCGGCGACGATAGGGCCCCAGACCGCGGAGCTCATCGCCAAGGTGCTTTCTGCCGCAGCCTACCCACCCCAGGGGTTCCGCAGCTGTCTGGGCATCCTGAGTCTGGCAAAACGCCACGGCTCGGATCGTCTGAACAAGGCCTGCGGCAAGGCACTGCATGTGGGCACGCAGTCCTACACACGGATCAAGAACATGCTGGCCTTGGGGTTGGAGGAAGAGAGTCAGCCCCGTTTGGACCTGGGAGCGCTGCCGGAGCATGAGAACGTGCGCGGCAGCGGATACTACAACTGAACGAAGGAGCGCCTCAGATGAACAGCAATCAGGCAACGATACAGAAACTGGAAAAGATGGGCATGTGGGGCATGATGCGCGCCTTGCGCCAATCCATGGAGGCCGGCACGAAGGCGGACTTTACCCCGGACGAGTTGATCGCCCACCTGGTGGACGTCGAATGGGACGAACGACAGGGGCGCCGGCTGACACGGCTACTGCAGCTGGCACGCTTGCGCTATCGGGCGGGTCTGGAAGACATCGACTTCGGCCTGCACAGGAACTTGGAGAAGAATCAGCTCATGCGCCTGGCCGACTGTCGGTGGGTCGAAGACCGCCAGGACCTGATCCTCACGGGTCCCTGCGGCAGCGGCAAGAGCTTTCTCGCTTCCATGTTTGGCCAGCAGGCGTGTATTCATGGATATACCGTCTGCTATTGGCCGGCGAGCAAGCTGTTCGAGCAGATGAAGCTGTGCAAGGCCGACGGCACATACCTTCGGGAGTTGGCCAAGATATCCAAGAAACGACTCCTGATCGTCGATGACTTCGGGCTGGAAGTTCTGGATACTGCCAGCCGCCTGATCCTGCTGGAGATCCTGGAGGACCGCCACGGTCGCGCTTCCTCAGTCTTCAGTTCTCAGCTTCCCGTTTCCCAGTGGCACCAAGCCATTGGAGATCCCACCATCGCTGACGCCATTTGCGACCGCATCGTTCATACCGCCCATCGTATCGAACTCAAGGGCGAGTCAGTGCGCAAGCTCTACGCCCATCGGGGCAAGGAAAGCAAGAAGGAGCCGGCATGAGCCGATATCGCTCATCGGCTGCTCAGGAACGGGCCGACCAGAAATATCAACGCTCGTGGCGGCTCGCTGCTGCATTTTCACGAGGTAGGCGCTATCCAAGGACCCCTCCTTTGGAGACGGGAACTCTAATTGTCGCCGAGTGCCTCAACTCAGAGATTCATGTTGAAGGAAGGAGGTCCCCGTTGACCGAATAAAGCCAGCATGACATTGTCTCGGTGATCGGATTGGCTGAGTGGGAAAGTGGCTTTCTATTTCGGAACAGGTGGCACTTTTCAGCGGAATACGCAACACTCTTGTGTGAGTTTTGCGCGGATAGCCAAGGGCTATGTAGGAATCCACCCGCCATCACAAGTTTGGAAAATCTAACAAATCGTTGCACTTGTCCGCCTGAGCAGTAGGCGGAAGAATCAACGTAGCCTGAATACCCCGTGCACTGGGTATGTGACGGGGCGGCAAGTGAACTCTATGTTAGGCTTTCCTAGGGTACGCCCTAATAACATCGTTTACAGATCTCTAAGCACATCGTTGACACTCGTTCGGGCAGAATTGTCTCCGAAAGGAGCATTCAATGCCCTGGAAGGAACGGTCGGCGATGGA
>JBGQIG010000362.1:0-3287 GCA_041498365.1 Terriglobia bacterium
AACCCGTGCCGGGTCAATCGCGGATGATCCTTGCTCACGGCTACAATCGGTCTGTGGAGTTCACGGTACGAGATTTCCGGAAGCAGGATTTCGAGACATTGTGGGGCATTGACCAGCAGTGTTTCGCTCCCGGGACTTCCTACAGTCGCGCGGAACTCGCCACATATCTTCGACGGCCCGGAGCGTTTGCTCTGGTCGCGGAGTCGTCTGAAGCGAGTCAGATCGACGCCCCCAACCGAGGGCGGCGTGGCGGCAAGCCTTCTGCGGATATTCTGGGATTTATCGTGGCGGAGGCGCTGAACCGCGGCGGTGGCCACATCATCACAATCGATGTGCTGCCCACCGCCCGCGGAGCCGGAGTCGGATCGAGCTTGCTCCGGGACGCTGAAGAGCGGTTGCGGACGGCCCACTGTCACACCGTGATCCTGGAGACAGCGGTGGACAATCAGACGGCCTTATCCTTCTACAAGACACATCAGTACACCGTGGTCAAAACCATACCCCGGTACTACTCCAACGGCGTGGATGCGTTGGTCCTGAAGAAAGATTTGCTTTCGGCGGCCGGGCCAGCTAAGTTGCCGCAATGAAGATTGCCATTCAAGGCGAAGCCGGCTCATTCAGCGACGAGGCTGCCCGGCGTCTGGTGCCGGGCTGCAGCATTGTACCGTGCGCGCGCTCGGCGGAGGTTTTCGACCGGGTAGAACGGGGCTCGGTCGCCGCCGCCGTCATCCCCATTGAGAATTCACTGGCCGGCTCGGTGACTGAGCACTTTGATTTGTTGCTGGCGCGCAAGGTTTTCATCCAGCGGGAACTTCGGCTGCGCATCGTCCACAATCTGATCGCGCCGCCTGGAGTCAGACGCGGCGATTTGCGGCGGGCTTATTCGCATCCGGTGGCTCTGGAACAATGCCGCGACTTCTTCACCAGGAATCCGAAAATTCAGCCCATGCCTTTCTACGACACGGCTGGCAGCGTCAAGCATGTAATTGAGAGCGGATTGCTGGATGCGGCTGGAGTCGCGGGCAGACAGGCTGCGCAGGTGTACAAAGGCCGCATTCTGGCAGCAGGCATCGAAGACGATAAGCGCAACTTTACCCGGTTCTTTCTGATCCGCAAGACGCGCCGGATTCTGCCCGGCGCCAACAAGACTTCGATTGCCTTTAGCGTCAAGAACATTGCTGGCGCGCTTTTTAAGGCTCTGGCCGTGTTCGCCTTGCGCGACATCAGCCTGAGCAAGATCGAGTCGCGCCCCAGGCGTGGACGTCCCTGGGAATATGTCTTTTATGCGGACTTTCTGCGGGGAGATGACGAACCGGCGCGCAACGCCCTGCGCCACCTCAGCGAAGTGGCCGATCTGGTAAAAGTGCTGGGGATCTATCCGGCCGCATGACTTTTGCAGATAAAAGTGTGGGGCGGGCGCCCTCGCCCGCCGCCGTTGACTTGGACTTCAGAGTATTCAAGACAAAATGCGAGGTGTCGTAAACCATGACCAAATTCCAAACCAGGACCAACCTCAAAGGCAGCGGGCAAGGGTATCCGTCAGCCTCACTTTAGGCCGACTCGTTACCATCCGCCTCAGCACCTTTGATTGGGTACAAACCACCTATCGAGGGTTTAGAATTCAAGCACTTTAAAGAAATTTGCGGGGTTGCATCTTTCCGGGGTTTTGGATCATCAAAACTTGAGCACAACACACTCAAGGTGAAATATGGCAGAAAAAGCGCGCACTGAGCGCAATACCAAGCCAAAAGAAGAAGAAACCGGGGTACTTCCGATCCTGCCGGTGCGGGATACCGTGCTCTTCCCCCACGCCGTACTGCCCCTGACGGTGGGTCGGGAGAGCTCGGTTCAGCTGATCAACTCCCTGGGCGAGGATAAGACCATCGTGGTGGTGGCGCAGCGCGAAGCCCGCGTGGACGCCCCCCAGGCCAGCGATCTGTATACCGTGGGAACACTGGCCGTTGTCCACAAAGTGGTCAAGATGCCCAACCAGAGCCTTTTCGTCTTCGCGGAAGGCCTGGAGCGGGTTCGACTTTCCGAGTTTGTCCAACTGACCCCATTCATGCGGGGAAGGGTCGATTCGGTGCCGGAGTCCATTCCACCCAAGAGTTCCGAGGTGGAAGCGCTGCAGCGGAACGTCTTAACCCTGTTTCAACAGATCGTGGCTGGTTCACCGACCTTGTCGGACGAACTTTCCACCGTGGCCATGAACATCGACGAGCCGGGCCGGCTGGTGGACTTCATCGCGTCCTCACTGCCTTCGCTCTCGACCGCGGATAAACAGGACACCCTGGAAACTACCGATGTCCGGGTGCGTCTGGAGAAAATCAACCAGCATCTGGCAAAAGAGCTCGAAGTCCAGCAACTGCGCAACAAGATTCAGTCTGAAGTCCAGGACCGGGTGCAGCAGACGCAGCGCGAGTATTACCTGCGTGAGCAGATGAAAGCCATCCAGAAAGAACTGGGGGAGCAGGACGAAGGCGCGCGCGACACCGAAGAGCTGCGTCAGAAGATCGACAATGCGGGCATGCCGGATGAAGTCAAGAAGGAAGCCCTGAAGGAATTGGGGCGCCTGGCTCGCATGTCACCCATGGCGGCGGATTATTCCGTGACCCGCAACTATGTGGAGTGGCTGGCGGCGCTGCCCTGGGCGAAAACTTCGGGCGGCGAAGTCGACATTTTGAAGGCCAAGGACATCCTCGACGCCGATCACTACGATCTGAAAAAAGTTAAGGACCGCATCCTGGATTATCTTTCCGTGCGCCGCTTGAAGCCGGGGATGAAAGGACCCATCCTCTGCTTCGTCGGACCTCCCGGCGTGGGCAAGACTTCGCTGGGCAAGTCGATTGCACGTGCCCTGGGACGCAAATTCGTCCGCATTTCGCTGGGCGGAGTGCACGACGAAGCCGAAATTCGCGGCCACCGGCGTACTTATATCGGGGCGTTGCCGGGGCAGATCATCCAGGGCATCCGCCGGGCTGAGACCAAAGATCCGGTTTTCATGCTCGACGAAATCGATAAAGTCGGGCGCGACTTCCGCGGCGATCCTGCTTCCGCGTTGCTCGAAGCATTGGATCCAGAACAGAACTCTACTTTTCGGGACAACTATCTCGACGTGACCTTTGATCTCTCGAAGGTGCTGTTTATCACCACGGCGAACATGCTCGATCCGATCGCGGAGCCGTTGCGCGACCGCATGGAGATTATCGAACTCCAGGGGTACACCGAAGAGGAGAAGATTCATATTGCTTTTCAGTACCTCATCCCGAGGCAGATCGAAGAGAACG
>JBGQIG010000363.1:0-3271 GCA_041498365.1 Terriglobia bacterium
CAGCTGGGGCTTCGACCGTGGGGGTATCTGGGTGGACCGGGGCTGCCGGGCCGATTTTGCGGTGGATGCCTACGGGTACAGGCCCGACCCAGGCAGCGTAGATACATTCTCGTGCTCGTCCGACGACGGTAGGCGGCACTATTGCCCGGTAGACTCGCGAGGGAGGGTTCGGTTGGTGAGACAGCGTAGCCAGTCTCCCTGCCGGGAAGGGTACAGTTGGGGCTCTGATGGCAGGGGCGTCTGGGTGGACCGGGGCTGCCGGGCCGATTTCGTAGTAGAAGGACGACGAGGCGGGTGGGATCGTGATCGCGACTGGGACCGCAACCGCGGGTCGGACCAGGACCTGGTAGTCTCATGCTCATCGGATGACATGCACCGGAATTACTGCCCGGCGGATACACGGGGCGGAGTGCGGCTCTTGAAGCAACGCAGCGACTCTTCATGTCGGCAAGGCTATAGCTGGGGTTACGACCGTCGAGGGATTTGGGTGGACCACGGCTGCCGGGCCGATTTTCAGGTTATCCGGTAATTTTTCAGCGAAGACAATATTCACCAGAGGGCGACCTTCGGGTCGCCCTTCTGTATTGGCATTTTCTAACTTTCTAGGATGTGACAACGGAACCGCCCATGTCGTCCTGAGCGGAACGTCCGCCTCCCATTGCGAAGCAGACGTTTCGCTTTCGGCGAATCCAGTTCAGCGGATCACCACCAATTACCAGCGTCACTTGAGACGCTGACCGCCGGCACGTACGCTAGGAATCAGGCCACACTGGAGGCTCCATGGCTACACCGGGCAGGGCGCCCATCCCCAACGCTGCTCCTAACCCTCTTCCCCCTACGCCGGCACTCCTGCTGGCCATGCTGCAGGTCTCGACCCATGTGAGCGATCTGATCTTCTCTCCCGGTAGTCATCCCCACGTTGAAGTCAGTGGCCAGTTGGTGCCGGTGAAGATACCAGGGCTGGCCGTTCTGAACCCGGAGGATACGCAGCGCATCGCGCAGGAATTGATCGGCGGCAATAAGCAAGCCATCGGGATGTTGCAGCAGCAGGGATCGTGTGACATTTCTTACAGCCTGCCGGGCACGGCGCGCTTCAGGGTGAATGTCTTTGTGCAACGGGGCAGTCATGCGATCGTGATGCGGGTGATTCCCAAGAGCATCCCCAGCTTTGCTGAACTGAAACTGCCGCAGGAACTTGGCCACATTGCCGACATAAAGAACGGGATCGTGCTGGTCACCGGCCCCACGGGTTCGGGGAAGTCCTCCACCCTGGCGGCGATTCTCGACCGGATCAACGAAACCAAGGCATACCACATTGTTACGATTGAAGATCCCGTCGAATTCATGCACCGCCACAAGCGTTCCATCATTCACCAGAGAGAGCTGCACAGCGACACTCCCAGCTTTGCACTGGCATTGCGGGCAGCCTTGCGACAGGCTCCAAAGGTCATCCTGGTGGGGGAAATGCGAGACAAAGAGACGATAGAAATCGCGTTGGAGGCGGCGGAGACCGGCCACCTCGTCCTCTCCACACTGCATACCACGGACGCCTCAAAGACCGTGGAACGGATCATCGGAGTATTTCCGCTGGCCGAACAGCAGACCATTCGTAACCGCTTCGCAAAAAGTTTCCGTTACATTGTTTCGCAGCGTCTCCTTCCCCGCAAAGAGGGGACCGGGCGCGTGGCCGCGATAGAAATTCTCAAATCAACCGTTCGCACCCGTGAGTATCTGGAGAAGGGCGAAGTCGAAGGGAAAAGCTTGTTGGATGCAATGCGTGATGGCGACACCGAGGGCATGCAGCACTTTGACGGCGAAATCGAAAAACTGATTCGCGCCGGCATGATCGACTATGACACTGCCATGGCCTACGCCACCAACCCGGGCAATCTGCGGCTGCTGCTGTCCGATCTGGGAGCGGAACTTCCTCCCGCTCCCCCGGCAAGATCTGTGCCCGCTGAGAAGCCCAACAAGGATACTGAACTCGAAATCGAATGAAACTGGGATCTCATCCGGAGAGAACCAGGCTCGAAGGACCTTTGATTCCAACAGTACGGAATTAGTGGATGATAACTCCGGCGTACCCCACCACCCGTTCACGATCGCCCGAAACATCTCCGGAAGTCGCATACCTGACCAGGTCGGTGCCGGTTGCGCCCAGGCGCCTGGCCGCGATGAGCATCGCTACCGTGGGTCCGAAGCCGCACATGCTGATGTCTTCGTTCATGACTACGTCGAACAACCCGCGCGCGTCCATAACCAGGATGCGCTCGATGGCCTTCTGATCTTTCACTCGCGTGATGGTGTCATTCTCATAGTGGTTCATGTCGCTGGAAGCGATCAGCAGCACGCTCTCGCCCAGGGTTGCCGCAACGTCTGCGATGGCTTCTCCCAGCCCCTCAAGCACTTCATAGCGACTCGTGCCCAGAGCAATTGGGACGAATGTGGTGTCGGGTCGCCTGACCTGCAGGAAAGGCAACTGTACTTCGGCCGCATGTTCGGCGCGGTGGGCCTCCGCGTTCTCACTCAGGAGGGGGAAGCGTTGCTTCAAAGCGGCTGCCAGCTTGGAATCGATGGACACTTGGCCCAGCGGCGTCTCCCATGCTCCCTCGCTCATGATTGCGAGTGGATGTCCCATGCCAGTGTGGTTCGGGCACATCAAAACGCAGCGCCGAGGCAAATCGAGCCGGGCATAGACCGCGCCAGCTACGTGTCCGGAATACATGTAACCGGCATGCGGCACCACGCAGCCGAGAGCAGTAACAGTTGGCTGCTGCGGGCCAACGTAAGATTCCACTTCCGCTCGCAGGTCCGCTGGATCGCGCGGATAAAAGCGCCCGGCAACTGCGGGATGGCGGATCATCGAGGCCATGAGACTTTTTCTCGGATCACACCGAACGGGAGAACACATGTTTCAACCGAGCCGCGGACCTGAATCCAAGCGGGAGGGCACGGCTTTAGCCGTGCCGCAACCGGCAAAATCGATTTCCGGCATGGCTGAAAGCCGTGCCCCCTGTCGCTAGGACGTACTCAATTGGCCGTTCTGTCAGCCGTCAGCGCACGAAACAGTGCCGCGCTCTTTTCCAGACTCAAAGCTTCGGCGCGCACCGTTGGCTTTACCCCAGCCTTTTCCAGGGCCTCCCGCAAAATTTTCGACTCGTATCGCGACTTGAGATTGTTCCACAAAGTCTTCCGCTTCTGTCCAAAAGACAGCTTGAGAAAATTGATAAAGTCCGCTTCCGGTACCCGCAAGCTATCGAGTTTCGGAGCC
>JBGQIG010000364.1:0-3265 GCA_041498365.1 Terriglobia bacterium
CTGGAACTGTTGGCGGCCGAGCTAATCCGAAAGGAGACGCTGACTCGCGAAGAACTGGATCGGGTGCTGGCTTCACAGCCCGTTGGCATGGCTCAGGGTTGAAAATGTTTCTCCGATGCGCCTGGGCTACCGTTGAACCTGGTATTCCCAATCGTGCCAGAGCATCTTCCTTGGCCTCCGAATGGACGCTGGGGATCAGTCAGCCTGTAACCCCATGTCATTCAGCAGTTCGGGATACTGCCGGAAGACCGGTTCGGGTAAGGTTGCACCCTTGTGTTCCGGCGGTCGCGGATGGTTCCGCCTGAGTGCATCGAGGAACATGGCATGAAAATGTCATGCGTAGAATGGAAGGAGGCCTCTATGAAAACTTTCTTCAAAGCCGGGGCATTTCTTAGGGTATTTCTTGCAATTAGTGTGACAGCAGCCGGCGCGCAACGCGTCGCGACTCAAGAAGCTCCGTCATCCACCGGCGTCCCCGTACATATGGTGGTGACTGTGGAACCTCGTCACGGCAGTAACGTACCTGCTATCTACCGCGAGGACGTGATGGTGTATCAGGGACGTGATCGCCTCCAGGTGGTTGACTGGGTTGCATTGCAGGGTGACCAGTCCAGACTCGAATTGTTCCTCCTGTTGGATGACGCTTCAAGTCCCAGCCTGGGCTCACAATTGGAGGACCTCCGCGCATTCATCAATTCGCAGTCGCCAAATACGGCGATTGGCGTCGGCTACATGCGTAATGGTACGGTTGACATCGTACAGAGCCTTACCAAGGATCATGCTAGTGCGGCCAAGTCTCTGCGCTTGCCACTCGGTTCCTCCGGTGCATCCAGCCCATACTTTTCATTGGTCGATTTCATAAAACATTGGCCAGGAAGCTCCGACTGGCGCGAGATCTTGATGGTGTCCGATGGAATCGACCGCTTCGGCGGCGGCGGCCCGGCTAATCCCTATGTGGATTCAGCCATCGAAGAGGCGCAGCGAGCTAGCATAGGTGTCTTCGCGATCTACAGCCCCGGTGTGGGCCATTATGGACACAGCTTCTGGCGGATGAACTGGGGCCAAAATTACCTTTCCCAGCTCGCGGACGAAACCGGTGGTGAGGCGTATTATCTGGCACTGCAGGCGCCTATTTCCTTTACACCCTACCTTGACGATTTAACACACCGATTGGGCCATCAATACTTGCTTACTTTCCTTGCTAAGCCAGAAAAGAAGGCTGGAATACAGCGGGTCAGGCTCAGCACCGAGGTGCCCAATGTGGAACTGGTTGCGGCGGACGGGGCTTATGTTCCCGCTGGGCCATAGACCTGCAAATTGTTAGCGCACTGCGCTTCTTGTATGCGATTGACTGCCCAGACCGAGTGCTCCCGTCGTGCCCTCGACTCCCCCGCGCCTCTCGTGCCCAAGGATTACGGATTCGTGCGCATCGGTGCGGCGATTCCCCCCGTTTTTGTCGCTCACCCGGAAAAGAACGTCGCTCGACTAGTCCAGCTTACGCGCGAGGCAGGGGCCAAAGGCGTTCAGATCCTGGTTTTTCCCGAGCTCTGCCTTACCGGGTACACCTGCGGAGAGCTTTTCAACCAGCTTTGGCTGCAGCATGCGGCACTGGAAGGGCTCGGCACCTTCCTTCAACAGACGGCGGACATGCACATCGTCGTCGCGTTTGGAATGCCGCTCCGCATAGACCAGCAACTGTTCAACGTCGCCGTGCTGTGCCATGGAGGGCGAGTACTCGGAATCGTGCCCAAGTCCTACATCCCCGGCTACAAGGAGTTTTATGAACCTCGCTGGTTCTCGCCGGCTTCGTACCTGATCAGCAAGGAAAGTGAACTTTTCGGCGAACACGTCCCAACCGGCACTGACATCTTGGTCGAAACCAATATTCCGAATCTCACTCTCGCCGTTGAGATCTGCGAGGACTTGTTCATGTGCATTCCACCGAGTTCTTTGCACGCAGCCAATGGCGCTACGGTCTTGCTGAACCTGTCGGCCTCGCCGGATATCATCGGCAAAGCACAGTACCGGCGGTCGTTAGTGCTGAACCAGTCGGCGCGTTGCAATGCCGCTTACGTGTATGTTTCGAGCACTTCCTGCATCCAGGAGGAGGACTCCGGCGAATCAACGTCCGACGTCGTGTTCGCGGGCGATGCCTTGATCGCAGATTACGGAGCTTTGGTGAAGGAAGCGGATCGGTTCAGCACGGAGCCGCAATTGATCTTTGCTGACATCGATATCGAACGCTTAATGCGTGAGCGGGTCATTGCCGATAGTTGGGCGCAAACCGTTGCCCAGTGGTCGCGGCCCTATCGCCACGTGCATGCTGCGGTGGAACGGGTTGACGCCACCAAGCAACTGTTCTGCCAAGTTGATGCCTTCCCATTCGTACCGCGGGAGGTCGGAGCCCGCGCCGAGCGCTGCCGCGATATTTTGTCTATTCAAGTGGCAGGGCTGTCTAAGCGTTTACGCTTTGTGGCACGTCAAACTGGCGGGGCTCCGGTTCGAGTGGCGGTCGGAGTCTCTGGAGGGCTTGATTCGGCGCTCGCGTTGCTTGTCACAAGCAGTGCGTTCGACAAGCTGGGCTGGGACCGCAGCAACATCCTTGGCATCACCATGCCGGGCTTCGGGACTACCGCGCGCACGCACAGCAACGCGGTCGCGTTGTGCAGAGCCCTGGACATTGATTTCCGTGAGATTTCCATCCGCGCCGCAGTACTGCAGCATCTGAAGGACATCGGTCATGAACCCTGCTTCCGTTGCCTGACTTGTGAAAATGCGCAAGCGCGCGAGCGCACTCAGATTCTGATGGACCACGGGTTCGTTGTGGGCACCGGCGATCTCTCAGAAATAGCGCTCGGCTGGTGTACTTACAACGCCGACCAGCAGTCCATGTATCACGTCAACGCCGGCTTGCCCAAGACCTTGGTGCGGCATCTAGTTCGTCACATTGCAGAGGGCGGTACTCCGGGCGGCGAAATCTCCAAGCTCCTTCTCGAGATCCTGAATACACGTAGCTCTGCCGAGTTGGTGCAGAGCCCCGACCATCTTCTGGATTCGGAAGATGTTGTTGGTCCTTATGAACTCCAGGACTTCTTCCTCTACCACTTGCTGCGGAACGGCTTTGAACCGGCAAAGATCCTTTTTCTCGCCGAGCAGGCCAACGCAAATCCTGCCGGGTTGGGATTCTCGAAATGCTACAGCGCGGATGACATCCAGAAGTGGCTCGGTGTGCTTTACGCGCGCTTCGGCGCGGCACAGTTCAAGC
>JBGQIG010000365.1:0-3257 GCA_041498365.1 Terriglobia bacterium
GGTCAAAGAAGGCCAGATCCTGGTGCGTCTCGAAGATGACGAGTTCCGCGCCCAGGACGAACAAGCCAGAGGCGCCGCCGACAACGCCTCGGCTTACCTTCAGGAACTGCAGAACGGATCACGTCCTGAGGAAATTCAGCAGGCCCAGCACAATCTCGATGAAGCCAGAGCCACGCTGGCCAACGACAGAATTACGCTGGATCGAACTCGCAACTTGGTGTCGCAGGGTGTGCTTTCGCGACAGGCCCTTGACGACGCCACCGCCAAGTTTGAAGCCGACCAGCAGCGGGTGAATTCGCTGGACAAAGGTTTCCAGCTGGCCAAAATTGGTCCGCGCCAGGAGGAGATCGCTCGCGCCCGCGGCGCTCTGCAACAAGCTCAGGGTCAGGCTGATTATGCCAAGTCGCTGCTGGACGCCACCTTGATCCGGGCGCCTGTGACCGGGACGATTCTGGAGCGTGCCGCCGAAAAGGGCGAGCTCGTGACCTCGGGGTTTGCCAGCACGGCCGAGGGCGGTCCGCAAGGCCTGGTCGTCTCCCTGGCCGATCTGAACGATCTCCAGGTCGAACTGGACATCGCGCAGGACGATTTCTCCAAGCTCGGTCCCAAGCAAAAAGGCACGCTCTCCGTGGATGCCTACCCTGACCGCAAGTACGACGGCGTGATTGCTGAAATCTCTCCCCAGGCCAACCGCGCCAAGGCCACGGTGCAGGTGAAGGTGCAAATCGTGAACCCGGACGCATTTCTACGGCCGGACATGAACGCCACCGTCAAATTTCTGGCGGATGAGGCCAAGCATACGAGCTCGCAGCCGCAAGGGGTCTTTGTGCCCACCGCGGCCGTCCGCGATCGCGATGGCAAGAAAGTCGTCTTTGTAGCGTTTGACGGGAAGGCAATGGCGCGGGAAGTGAAAATTCTGTCGCAACGCAGTGGCGGCGTGATGGTGCAAGGCCTCAACGGCGGCGAAGATGTTGTTACCTCCGCGTCTCAAGATTTGAAAGACGGCGAAAAAATCAAGATCAAAGGACAGTCATGAGCGCAGCAACCGTTCCCCATACCGCGATTCAAACCAAAGTGGTCCAGGCCCGCAACGTCAGCAAGGTGTTCAAGCGCGACGCCTTCGAAGTAAAGGCGCTGGATGATGTCTCCATCGAGATCGGCGGAGGCGAGTTCCTTGCCCTGATGGGACCCTCCGGTTCGGGCAAGACTACGCTGCTGAATATGATCGCCGCCATCGACCGGCCGACCGCGGGTGAGTTGCTGGTGCTGGGTGAGAACGTATTCCGCTTCAGCGATGCCCAGTCGGCTCGCTGGCGCAACGAGCACATCGGGTACGTCTTCCAGACCTTTAATCTGATACCCGTGCTCACCGCATTCGAAAACGTCGAATTGCCCCTGCTTCTGACCAAGCTCTCTTCGCAGCAGCGCCGCGATCACGTGATGACCGCTCTGAAGCTGGTGGGCCTCGAAGACCGCGTTGGCCATCTACCCAAGCAGCTCTCGGGTGGACAGGAACAGCGCGTGGCCATTGCCCGCGCCATCGTGAGCGACCCAACTCTGTTGCTTGCGGACGAGCCTACCGGCGATCTCGACAGCCACTCTGCCACCGAGGTGCTGGAAATCCTGAAACGTCTGAATGAGGATTTTCACAAGACCATCGTGATGGTGACCCATGATCCCCACGCCGCTTCGTACGCGCACGTGACCCGTCACCTGGAAAAGGGGATGCTGCTGCCCGGATAACCGGCGAGCTCGCGGGGGTGGTGTGGCGCGGGCGCCCTCGCCCGCGAGAGGCCGCAGGCAACCCAGACGAAAGAGCAAACCGCAGCGGCTAAAGCCGGGCCGTTTTCGGCGAGTCACGGCACGACTGAAGTCGTGCCCTCCCCTCCCGAAGCAATGTCCTCCCGAAGACGTGCCGCCCGAAGTCGTGCTGCTTGAAGTCGTGCTGCTTGAAGTTGTGGCTCTGAAGTCGTGCCCTCTTAAAGGTGATGCCTTGGTGCCTACTGGGGCCCACTGCCGAGCTTCGTCGGAGAGCCTCCCCTGCGTGGTTCGGGAACTTCGTCGCCTACGACCTGGAGAGTGGAACGCTGCCGCGCGCGGGGGCAAAACCGCTGTCGGCCGGATCTGCTACCCACTGCCACGCCCTGCGTCCGTTTTCCCGCAGCACAGTTCGTGCTTCGCCGTATTCCACCAGCCGGTTGAGTACGGTGGTGACTGAAGCCAGCGGATCCTTATGGCGAAGCAGCACCGGCGGGATGCGCTGCTGAATGTGCTCACAGACTTCGCGCGCGCCGAGAGGCCGCGCCGCCTCCATCAACACCATCCGGCAGGCCTTGGTGAAGCCCGGCTGCCGGCCGCCGCTCTTGCGGTCCACCAACTCCAGCAGTTCTTCGCTCAGGACTTCGTCGCCGAACAAGTTGGCCAATCCGACGATGGTTTGCTTTACCGTGCCGATGCGTTTCATTACGTCGGCGCGCTGGCGCATGAGCTGGCGTAGTTCCTCGTGCGCCGCCTTCACGACTTCCTGAACATGCGGATCCGAACCGCCAGGAAGGTTGCGGTTGCCAGTGCCGTTGCCGCCTCGCTCAATATTCATGACCCACCCTCCGGAGCCGACCACCGATCGGCCGGCTGCGCGTCTTGCGGGGTTTCGTTCCTATGCACACTATTCCGTGAGCTTCAATACGCGATCCTGTAGCCCCTGGTTCCATTGCAGGTGACCCGGTCGGAAGAATGACTCGGCCTGGTTACCCGCCTGGATTGGAGGCGCCCGCGCGTTGCTCGTCGTCTGCTGGCTTAGACGTGGGGAGTCATGAAAGGTTAAGGAAAGTTATGTAAAATCAGACGCGATCCGGTTCACACTTGAGTACGCGGGACACCGCACTGCAAGCGGTTCCGCGCCATGCGGATTTCCATATTTCCAGGTGTGAATTCCCTTCCAAAGTTGGGATCTGGCGACAAGAATTGAGTGCTACCGAACTTATTTCACCACAAGACGCAGACCCATCGTGGGCGGCAGATTTGGCCTTGAGCGCCTACGTCCGAGACAAAGCTGGTTCGCCTGTGCCGTCTTACTTCTTGACAAAACCAAGGCAACTGATAAAGTTCGACTTAATCGTCCCCATTTCTAGATAATCTCCAGGTGCTGACGCATGAAGAACGTTTATGAGGTTCTGAGACAGAAAGAGCTTGAGCTGTCGAGGCTGGAAAAGGAAGTTGAGGCGTTGCGCGTCGCCGCTCCGCTTCTGTCGGAAGAC
>JBGQIG010000366.1:0-3250 GCA_041498365.1 Terriglobia bacterium
AGTAACACAGTGCATTTTGTCATCGGTCGAATTGGAGGCGGTGCTCTCATTTGGAAAGTCTTGATTTAGGACCCGGAGCGTGAACGAAGGGTCCATTGAATACTTGAGGTAGTGGAATCTGCACTCGTGCACTAGTCCCGACCGCTATCAATTAATCTGCACTCAAGTAACAATCTGCACTCGGTACCAAATGGCAAGTTGCTTAGAATCAAACTAACAGCACAACCTTATACGTATAGGGAAACCAGAGTCAGTAGTGCTCATCACACATCGTTGTGATGACGCGCACAGGCTACTCGTGAGGGGAAAACGCCGGAGGATGGCTTCGGCTTACTTGGCTGGAATGCCCTTCCGTGGCGTCAGGTGGACCCCAGAGCGAGAGTTGACCCATAGGTGAAGGACGTGCCATTGGGCAGGTGGCTTTCGGCTTTCGTTCACTGCACAACTTACTGCACAAATCTTCCCTCTCAATCCAACTTACAACAACTTACAGCCGGGGATTGCCACGATAAGCAACTGAAAACAGAAGAAAATGAGAGGCTGGAGACTGAATTAGCAAACCGCCGCATTCGGCCACTCTGCCACCTCTCCGACTTTTCAAATCATCCGAACAATCGGTAGCTATCTTCATGGCTCGCCATCCAACACCTGGATTGGCTCCATAGCGGATCCGAGTTTGAGATCTCGAATCCTGATGTAATGCTCCCGCGTTACTTGAACTTTAGCATGTCTCAGAACGCGCTGCACGGTCAAGTCGGTCCACCCTGAGGACGAAATCGCCGGACTAGATAATCTGCGATTGCCAACTATCAGGAGGAGCGGACCGCGCGGGACGAAGGCGGTCCTGCTGATCCGTATTCGGGTTCGCCTGCATTGTCCTTCTCGGAGGCATACAGAAAGTTCTATCCCCCACGAGTCCCTCGGATTCGTACGGCTTCTTAAAATCGAGATGGCGCAGGCTACGCGATGGCGCGCCTGGGTTTTGAAACGCCGGTGGGTTGGGCCGACTCGACTCGATTGCGGCCCGATTGCTTGGCACGGTACAAGGCTTTGTCGGCAGCTTGAATGACCTGTTCGACGGCGCGGGCCCGGCCGCTGGGTTCGGCCACGCCGATGCTGACGGTGACGGAGATTTCGCGACCCGGGGTTTCAGCACCAGGGCGACGGGCCACGATTTTTCTTCGCGGCCTTGCAGTCCGGCGAGTTTCGGTCCGGCGCTCGGAGCTTCGGCGGTCGTGGCCGCGAGACTCGGGGGGCCCGGTGGCGCTGCGCCGCTCCTGTCCTCCCCGCACATGGAAGGTTGAGCGTTCGATCACGGACCGGAGCAACTCCAGATGGGACAGCACATCCTTCACTGACTTGCCGGGAAACAGAATGGAAAATTCCTCGCCTCCGACGCGAAAGGCTTGACCGCCGCCAGTTACGCCGGCAAGTCTGGCCGCCACCAGGCGCAGAACCTGGTCGCCGGTTTCGTGACCGTAGGTGTCGTTGAATCTTTTGAAGTGATCGATATCCACGACCGCAACGGCATAGGGTTCTTCGAGGCGGAACAGGGCGTCATTGAAAGCGCGGCGCGCGGGTAGCGTGGTCAGTTCGTCGTGGTAGGCCAGAAGGTAGGAATTTTCGATGATGGAACCGACCAGGATCAGCCCCGCGGTCGCGAGATAAGCGGTGGCCGCGGGCCCGACGCCTCCAGCCTGCAGCGAAAGAAACGCGGCTCCCAGCGCCCAGAACAGACCGCTCTCAGTCGGTTTGCGATAGAGCAGGAAACGCACGAAAAGAACTCCAACGGCGGCGACGAAGGCCAGCAGCGCCAGGGTGGGGAGTGGAGTCCAGGGAACACGCCCGAGAAAGCCGAGGTGAAGAAACGCCGGGGCTGCGGTTTCTCCGGGACGGCAGATGACGGCAACAAAAACCGACTCGAGGAACAACACCCCGAGCCGCGAGCCGATGGCGGAAAGGGTCGAGCCGCGCTCGCGAAACACCGAAAACGCGATGAAGTTCAGAGGCAGAAAAAACGCGACGGCTTCGAAAGCGATACGACCGGGTCCGGCAGAAGTGCCGTGGCCCGCGGAAAAAAATTCCAGGGCACGGTGAGCCAGCAGCAGAGTGAGAAGAGCAAACAGGATGCGGCTGGACTGGAAGCGCCAGGCCAGCAAAATTCCTGCCCCGAAGATAGCGTAATAATAAAAGTAGATGGCGGCAATCGGAATCGGCCCGAAGGCGCCGCGAAAAACTATCGTGGCCGCCAGGAGTAAGAGGCCGCCGGGCAGCGCCAAGGACTTGACCGTTCTTCGGCTAAAGAGATCCACGCCCCTGAACGTCCTTTCACCGAACCAAACCTTCCGACGATTATCCGCCTAATCTCAAAAAGCGGGAAGAGCAGGTCAGTGACCGCACAGGTTCCGGAGGACGGCCCCGGTTCCCATTCTGCCGCTGTTTCCGTTTTCCGGAAAAGTAAGACCTTTGATTGGTAGTGAATCTATTGCCCGGGATCGCTTCCTGATTAAGATCACGATAGTACAAATTAGATTGATCTTATGCGAATTCTAGTCGCGGAAGACGATACTGCGCTGGCCAGTTTCGTAAAGAAAGGGCTGGAGTCCGAGCACTACGCGGTGGACGTTTCGGCCGATGGGGAACAGGCGCGCGCCATGGCGGGAGAGCTGGATTTCGATCTGGTGGTGCTCGACCTGAATCTGCCGCGGCTGGACGGGGTGGCCATCCTGCGCTTCCTGCGCACCCGGAAACCGAGCATGCCGATCCTGGTGCTGGCCGGGCGCACCCGGGTGGAAGACCGGGTGCAATGCCTGGACCTGGGCGCGGATGACTACCTGGGAAAGCCGTTTTCCTTCACCGAACTTTCGGCCCGCATCCGGGCCCTGATGCGGCGGAGCCACTTGCCGGCGGAGTCGGTGCTGGCAGTGGATGATCTGAAGCTGGACCGGGTGGAACGGCGGGTAGAGCGCGCGGGGCGGCGGATCGAGCTGACCTCGAAGGAATTCTGGCTGCTGGAATATCTGATGCGCAATGCGGGACGGCGTATCACCCGGGCCATGATCATCGAGCACGTGTGGAATCTTTCCTTCGATACCTGCACAAATGTGGTGGACGTCTATGTCAATTACTCCACTTCCCAGGTGGACAAGAGAAAGGTTGGGCACCTGGCACTCGCTATCCAGGTTGCATTCCAGGAACTGGGAGTGTTTGCCGCCTCCAATACGGCGATTCCGGTGGACACGAAAGATCC